>CAYHRZ010000400.1:0-5437 GCA_964359125.1 uncultured Klebsiella sp.
TCAACCTCCCGCTCACCACCGCCCCCGGCTTCTACGTCAGTGACTTCCCGACATTCCTGGAACGGGCCAGCGCGGCGGGACTGCCGGGGGCCATGCTCGCCAACACCGGTCACGTCCTCCCGGTCGCGTACAGCGCCTGGCCGGACCTCGGTGTCCGGACCGGGGTGACCGCCAGCGTCGTCTGGCGAGGGGGCGCCGCGACCAACGGTTTCGGCACCGACCGCGAGGTGCTCGACGCGGTGTGGTCCGCGGTGCACGACGAGGGCAAACACGCCGTGGTCGCCAACCTCCACGACGTCGACCGCGCCGGGCACGACGGCGCGGAGGGCGAGTACCCCGCGGCCATCCGCGACCTCGACGAGGCCCTGGTGGCGCTGTGGCGCAACCTCCAGGCCTGGGAGGCAACCCGCGACCGCACCATGCTGGTCATCACGGCGGACCACGGTCGGCATGCCACGGACTGGACCTCGGCGTGGCGGGCGCACGGCGACGAGTGTGCCGGGTGTCGCGAGCTGCCCATGCTCATCCTGGCCCCCGGTCTGGAGCCGGGCACCAGCGACTCCCCGTGGGCGCTCGAAGATGTCGGCGCGACCGTCGCTGCCGCGCTGGGACTGGACCTCTCGTCGGCGGACGGGACGCCCATCGATGCCTTCGCGGACCGGTTGCCGGGCACGGCGTCCCGGGGCCCCGCGTGGGTGACGTCGTCCGGGGGTCGCCGCGGCACGCTGGAACTCACGGGCACGCCCACCGGGCGGGCGGCGTTTGCCGTCGACGGCGTCGCGCTCTCGTCGTCGTCGGCCACGCTGGTGGCGGCGCCCAGGTTGGTGTCGGAGGGGGGGATCACGTACGCCTGCTGGCGCGAGTTGGCACTGGCGTCGCCCTCGGGCGTGTACCCGTGGCGCTTGCAGTGTGCCCGGGGCGAGGGGTCAGGTTGGGAGCCGTTATCCTTCCCCTTGCAACCGGTCTCGCCCGTCCTGGAGCCGGGGCTGGTGATCACGCCCGACGGTGGCTTGCAGGTCTTGGTGGTCGACAACCCCAACGGCGTCATCAATACCTACTCCGGCTCGGGGGAAACGCTGCGGCTCCTCGGGTGGGACCCGTCGTCCAAGTGGAGCGCCGCCGCCGAGGGCCACGGCGAGTCGATCGCCGCGGCGGGCATGGTCGCCACCCGGGATCAAGGCTCCACCTTCGTGGCCTGGTCCCAGAGTTACACCGAGGCGGCTGCCCGCTGGGAGCGGCACGTGGAGGTCTACCGGGTCGACGACCCCGCCGCCGCCGGTTCGACCTGGGCGAGGCTGTACCCGGAAGACGGAGGATCCGCGCGCAACCCCACGCCCACCGAACTGGTCGACGACGCCGGCGCCACCTGGGAACGGCTTGAGCGACCGGCGCTGGCGGTCGTCGGGGGAGGCCTGTGGCTGGCCATGCTGGCCCACGGGGAGACGGGCACGCAGGTCCTCGTCACCCGCGGCTCGCCGACGTTCGGCGGCTTCTCGGTGCCCCACGCGGTCGACCGCGACGCCCGCGTACTCCCCAGCATCACCCCGGTGGTCAAGGGCGACGACGTGTGGTGGGCCCGGCTCGACAGCGACGGCCAGGCCAGCCTGTGTCGGGCCCCCCTGCTCGGGGGCGAGCCGGCCTGCGCGTCGACAGGCTACACCTCGGTGGGGAGCCTGGCCGTGGAAGGCTCGGTGGCCTCGTTCACGGCGCGACACCCGGGCGGGGACTGGGCGCTTGGCACCGCGAGCCCGTGAAGCGTCGCCCTAGTTGCCGCCGTCGATGCACTGCGTGAACCACACCGGCGGGTTCACGTCTTCGCTCAGGGTGACGTAGCGCCGCTGGTGGGGATCGTAGGCGATGGCCTCGCCCTGGCGCTCCGTGGCCGCCGTGAGCTCCTCGCGAGCCGCGTCTTCGAGGTCGTCGAGCCCGTCGCTGGACAGGGTGAGCTCCCAGACGTGCCCGTAGGTGCGGAGGATCAGGCGTGTACCGTCCGGCCAGAGGTCGGCGGCGGTGGCCGCCGCGGCGCCCCCCTCGGTGCCGCTGCCGGTGTAGAAACGGCCGCGCCGGTCCAGGGTGACGGTGGTGGTGCTGTCGAGGGTGGGGAAGGAGTAGGCGGTGGACTGGTCGGTGTCGTATTCCTTCGTGAACAGGACCGGCGTGCCGTCGGGCATGACCGCCAGCGACTCGGAGTCGTAGCTGCCGTCGGGGTACACGTAGGGAAACAACTCGGCGGTGACGGTCAGTTCCATCCCCCCTTCCGGGGGAACCAGCGGCTCCGGGAAGCGGTACACGCCGTGCCAGGGCCGGTCGTGGTCGTTGTCGCCGATCTCGCCGACGAACACGCAGGTGGTTTCACCGCAGTTGCCCACGGCGAGGTCCTCCCAGTCGTTGTTGACGACCCCGTCGAGGGTGACGGTGCCCAGCAGGTTGCCGGCGGCGTCGAGCGCGCTCACCGTGTTGGGCGCGAGGTGGTCCTCCATCACCCACAGCACGCCTTCGTTTCGTCGTGAGAGAGCGACCCCGCTGATCTCGTTGAGGCTGCTGTCGGCCACGGTCCCCGTCTGTTCGGGTTCACCCCACTGTTCGCAGGGATCCTCGCCGCTGGGCCCGTCGGGCTTGGGCTCGTCGGTGGGCGCCCCGGTGTCGTGGACGACGCCGCTCTCGTCGTGCTCGCCGTCCGCCGTGTCGTCGGTGGCCGGCCGGTCCGCGAGCACCGGGTCCGGCGGCGCCACGTAGGCCGTGCTGCACGCGCTGACCGCGAGCAACAGCGGCGGGAGCGGGCAGCGGCGGTTCATCGCGAGGTCTTCGCTATGATTGTGACGGCTGCGTGGCCAGCCGAGTGCAAGGCTTTGGCCAGGGCGTCCCCGCTACCACCGCGCCGGGCAGTGGTCGCCCTCCGCCAGCCACGCGTCGACGAAGGCGGCGCGCTCGCCGACGAACGCTTCGAGTTGCCGGACCGCGGCGGCGCGCTCGCTGGTGGAGACGTGCGCGTTGGGATCCTCGGCGTAGGCGTCGGCGACCTGCGCGTCGTGAGCCTGGAGCTGCGCCGACAGCGTGGCGGGGTCGTACACGCCGCGCGCCAGTACCAGCGCATCGACGAAGCGGTTGCACCAGGTTTCGTCGGCGAGGACCACCTGGAAGAGCGCTTCTTTCCGCCAGCCGGTGTGCTCGTAGAGGATCGGGTCGACGGTCGCCGAGGAAGGCCACACCAACTCGCCGCTGGTGTAGGCCGAGTCGCCGAAGCTGATGTCGAGGTCGTAGGGCAGGTAGAGGAAGCCCCGGTCGGGGTGGTCGTACAGGTAGTAGTTGATCTCCACCCCCGCCCAGTAGTTGTCCATCGCGGGGATCATGGCCTCCATCGCCCACTCGGCCACCGCTTGGTCGAGGTCCACCAGCGCGCCGATGGCCTCGACGGTGGTGGCGGCCCGGAGCGCGTCCAGCCGGGCGGTGTCGGCCACGTCCTCGTTGGTCTTCAGTTCGCTGCCCCCCTGGTACAGGTTGCCGTCAGGGTCCTCGAAGTTGCGCTCGAGGTACTCGTGGTCCAGGCGCTCGAGGTTCGCGTACAGGCCGTAGTACTCGCCGTTGACGTTCACGCGCGCGTTGTTGGCGCAGGAGTACGGCAGGCCACGCTCGGCGAAGAGGGGGAAGGCGAGGCGCTCGTGGAGGACGGTGCGGTCGTACCAGGGCGCGTCGAGCATCAGCTTGCGCAGGCCGTGGAACCTCGCCGCCGGGTCCTCCTCGTTGAACGAGATCACGAACTGGAACTTGTCGCAACTCCAAGACCAGTTGCCCTTCAGCCTCGCCATCGCGGCGACGGTCTCGCCCTCGTAAGAGAACGAGACGGGGCGGTAGCGCTGGGTGCCGTTGGCGCAGTCGGACTGCATGGCACCCCAGTCGGCGGCGGCGAAGTCCAGCGAGAACTCGACGAGTCGGTCCTGGTCGTAGAGCGACGGGCACGCCCGGGGCCAGGTGTCGGGCTGGTCCTCGCCGGTGTCGTCGACGGCGGCGTCGGCGGTGTCGCCCGGCGCGGCTTCCACGCCGGTGTCGAGCGAGGCGTCGCCGTGGTCGTCGCCGCCCAGTCCGACCACGGACGTGCCCGGCTGGCAGGCCGAGACGAGCGCGAGCAGCGTCAAGGACCCTTCGCCAGCGCCAGGACCTCGGCCGTCACGTCGGGCAGGCCACAGCCGCCCAGGGCCTCGGGGTTGTGGCAGAGCGCCACCTCCGCAGGGCCCCCCTTCTTGGCCGCCTTCTCCACGGACTTTTTCAGGCGCGCCAGGGCGGGGGTGGCGGCGGCGTAGACCGCCTTCGCCCAGGTGGCCTCGGCCGCGAGTGCGGCGTCGATGCCGGCCTGCTTGGTACTGGCGACGCTGCTGTCGAGTTCGTCGGAGATGGCCTCCAGCGCGACGTCGCGTTCGTCGTCGGCCGCGCGAATCGACTCGCCCGCGAGCGCCCGGACCACCGTGGCGACGTCGACGCTTCGCGACGATCCTGTCCACGGGGTGGGCGGCTGGGGCGCCGAGGGGAGGGCGATGCTCGGCCAGTCGACCTCGAGGATCGACCGGATCGCCGCCTGCAGCGCGGCGTCGGCGTCGAGCGCCCGGGCCACGTCGGCGCTGATGTCGCGACCGGCGCACTTGGGCTCGCGTCCGAGCATCGCGAGGGCGGCGTTGGTCTGCTTGCACTCGGTGACCGTGAGCCCCTTCGCCACGACGGGCAGCGCGCGCTCCACGGCCGCGCCGAAGTTCTTCGAGTAGTCGTCGCCGAGCAGGTCGGTGTGCTTCTGCAGGCGAAGGAACTGCCCGCTCAGCGCGCGGTCGATGCCCTCCAGGTAGTCGCGGGCGTCGCCCGGGGCCCCGAGGGCGGCCACCGAGAGTTCGAGGTCGCTCACCATGCGCTTGGCCCGTTCCAACTCGCCCTGGGCCTTCTCGTAGGCCTCGGCGTCGCGCGCCTGGGCCTTGCCGAAGAGCTCCGATTTCAGGGCGATCCCCGACTCCGTCCACCACAGGGGGTCGGCGGCCAGGGCCAGCGGGATCAGGAACATGGGTTCACCTAACTGCCTCGAACACCGGCACCATCGAGGCCCCTCCCGCCGACACGTTGGCGATTTCACCCTCGGCCAGCCGGCACAGGAAACCGGCCAGCCGTCCCCGGGCGAGGAAGGGGCCGGTGTCGACCACGCGGGGGTGGGTGGCGCCGTCCCGGGCGTCGTGAAAGTGGGCCACGGGCGCGCTGACGCGGGCCTGGGCGACGAATACGCCGGGTCGCGAGAGCGCCGCGTCCCAGCCGGCCTCGGACACCCGCCACCCCAGCACCACCCCCTCGCCGCCGTGCGCGTCGACTGGCTTGACCACCCAGTCTTCGCGCCGCCGCCGGATCGCCTCGCGCGGGGCGGCGGCGAGGCGCCGGGTGCCCGGCCCGTGGCGGCTGACGCGGCGCC
>CAYHRZ010000401.1:0-5431 GCA_964359125.1 uncultured Klebsiella sp.
CGACGGCGAGGTGGACGAGGGTGTGGCCGCCTTCTCGGCGACCGTCACCTGGGACAGCGCGGGCGTGACGGTGAGCATCACCGGGGCTGCCTCCCGCTACGACTTCGGCATGTCGGAAACCGGGGCCGGCGACTTGGGTTGGTTTGGCGAGAGCTGCATCCCGGGCGACGAGCCCTGGGGCTACCCCGACTACGGCTGGGACGTGTGCCACGCCCTGTCGTCGACCGGGGGGCGGGTGGTGTCGGTGTACCCCGACATCGGGGCGGTGCAGGACGGGTACACCCTGTTTCCCGACAGCCTGGCCCCCAACATCACCTACGTCGTCATCGATGGCGACTCGGGCGACTGCTACGCCTGGGGCGACGACCCAAGCTACTACTCGGGCGAGGGCTGCTCCGAACTCTGACAGTCCCAGCCGACCCGCGCCAGGTGCGCGTTGCGGTCCTCGGTGCCCACGTTGCCGTCGTTGGCGAAGCGGATCGACGCCACCACCTCACCGGCCAGGGGCCAGCGGGGGCCGCGGACGACGCCCCGGTTGGCGGGGAGCACCACGTCGGCGTGGTAGGGTCCGGCGCCGAGTGACAACTTCGCCGGGATGCCACCCGCCGCCTCGGACCAGCCCACCACGACCAGCGCGCACTGCCCCTCGACGGCGGCGGGCAGGCTGTGCACGGTGGCTCCCCAGTAGAAGTGGATGGTGTCGCCCTCGCGCAGCGAACCGGGCAGGTCGTAGGCAAGGGGCAGGGGCCGGGCGGCCGCGTCGTAGAGCGCAAGCCGTGCGCCGGGGTAGCGCCAGTCGTCGACCAGGAGGAAGCTCCGGGCGGTGGCGTCCACCCAGTCGTCGCGCACGCGGTGGGCCTGCGCGAGCCAGAGTCGCCGCGGGTCGGAGGCGGGGAGCGCGGCCGCGCCGATCTCGGCGATTTCGATGCGCTCGGGCAGGTAGTGCCGCCAGAGGTTGGGGTGGTTGGCGAGCACTAGGTCGCCCTCCCGGGCCTCGTGTGCCAGTTTCGCGGCCACCTCCCGCCACGACTCGCCGGCGCCGTCGACGAAACTGCCGCGCCCGGCGAGGATCGCGGCGGTGGCGACCCAGAGGCCCGACACCACCGCCGTACCCGCGGGCCGGAGCAGGGAAAGCCCGGCGGCGGTGCTGGCCAGCAACACCGGCACGAGGGCGATCACGTTGCGGTCGCGCAGGACCGGGGCCGCGACCAGCGCGAGGGCGTGAGGCACCAGGACCAGCGCCAGCAGGTGCGCGCCGAGCAGCAGCGTGGGACGGTCGAGGCCCCGGGCCAGGGCGAGGCCGGTGCCGAGCAAGGCGACGAGGACCAGCGTTGGGCTGCCCGACAACAGCGCGCTGGCCAGGCTCGCCACGCTGTCGGCAGCGGCGGGGTGGTACCAGGGCGCCGAGACGAAGGTGGTGGTCTGCTGCGCCAGGGTCGACAGCCATGGCGCGAACCCCGCGACGGCAGCGACCAAGGCCAGGCCGAAGGGCCGCAGTTCCGCACGCTCGCGGGCGCCGGTGAGCACCTCGGCGACGACGAACGCAGTGTGGCCCAGGAGGACGAACCAGCCAAACACGTGCACCCAGGGCAGGAGCACGGCCACGGCCGTGTACGCCCACCACCGGCGAGGTGCCGTGGACAACAGCGCCACCACCCCCAGGGTGGCCAGCATCGCCATGGCCGCGTTTCCCCGGGCCTCGCGGTCCAGCGTGACGGCGAAAGGCCCGACGGCCGCCATCCACGCGGCGATACTACCGGCCGTGTTCCCGGCCAGCTTGCGGGCCGCGAGTGCGGTGGCCCCGACCGTGACCAGCCCCGCGAGCGCCGAGGGCAGGCGGAGCGCCGCGTCGCCGGTGCCGGCCACCATCGACCAGAGCCGGAGGAGCGCGAAGTAGCCCGGCGGGTGCACGTCGCCCGCGAGCTCCTGGAGCAGCGCGGCCCAGGAGGGGTGCGCCACCGCACGTGCCGTGAACAACTCGTCGAGCCAGAGCCCGTTGCGCCCCAGTTCGGCCAGGCGCAGGGCTCCGCCAGCGAGCAAGGCCCCGGCCAGGTGCGCCCGGAACCAGGCGCTCACTCAGCGAATCCCGCCACCCGCGTACACCCGGCCGGGGGGCAGCTCCAGCCAGTGGACCCAGACCTCCTCCAGGGGCAGGCCGAGCGAAGACGCCACCGCGGCCGCCGCGGCGGCCATGCCACGTTTTACCTGGTCGTCGGTGCGCCAGGCGCGGGCGCGGATGGTAACCACCGGGCTGTGATCCGCGAAGGACCGGAGCTGGCCGCCGCTGCACGCCGCCCCGACCGCGTGCCAGTACACCCACACGTCGCCGGCGTCGCAGCTAATCGCGCTCGCGATGGCCCGCGGCACCTCGAGGAGTAGCCGATCCACTGCTTCGGGGTCCGGAGGAAAGAGCGACTCGACGGTGACGACGGGCATCGGGGCACCAGGGGGCGCGAGAAACTATCCCGCGGCGAGCAGCCCGGGTTGCTCCACGAATGCGCGCAGGACTTGCAGGAACCGGGCGCCGAGGGCGCCGTCGATGACCCGGTGGTCGCAGGTCATGGTCACCTTCATGCGGCGGGCGGCGACGACGACGCCGTTGACCACCGCCGGCACCTCCTGTGCGGCCCCGACGGCAAGGATCGCCGCCTCGGGCGGGTTGAGGATGGCTGTGAACTGGTCGATGTCGAACATGCCGAGGTTGGAGATGGTGAAGCTGCCGCCGGTGTATTGCTCGGGCGCCAGCTTTCCGGCCTTCGCCAGCCCGGCGAGCTCTCGCACCTCGGCGCCGATCTCGGCGATGGACTTCTGATCGGCGTCGCGAATCACCGGCGTGATTAGCCCCTCCGGCAGCGCCACCGCGACGCCCACGTCGACCCCCCCCTTGCGCACGATGCTGTCGCCCGTCCACTGCGCGTTGACCGCGGGCATCTCCCGGAGCGCCGCCGCCACGCACTTGAGGACGATGTCGTTGACCGACACCTTCATGTCACGACGAGCACAGGCCTCCTTGAGCGCCACGATCGCCGCGGCGTCGAACGACGCCGTCAGGTAGAAAACCGGCACCTGCTGGTGGACCTCGGTGAGCCGGCGGGCGATGGTCTTGCGCATCTGCGTGGCACGCACCGTGTCGTCCGCAGGTCGGGCGGGACGACGGCCCCCGCCCTGGGCGGCTTCCACGTCGGCTGCGACGACGCGCCCACCCGGTCCGCTCCCTTTCAGTCGCGACAGGTTCACACCGATTTCGGCGGCCATGGCGCGGGCCAGCGGCGAGACGGCCACCCGCGCCGTCGGGGGACGAAACACCCCTCGCGGCTCCATGAAGGCCTCGTCGAGTTCTCGGCCGGCCCACTCCGGGCGCGGCGTCTTTCCGGGCAGGCCGGGCGGCAGCGCCAGGGCTGGGGGGGCGGCAGCGAGCGGCCCGGGAGCGGGGGGCAACGCGGTCGCGGCGGCCACCACGGGGCCGGGGGCCGGGGCGTCGGGTGTCGGTGAGTCGGCGTCGGTCGCGACGACTTTGGTCATCCCCGCGAACTCCGCGAGCAGCGCGCTCGGATCGTCGCCCGCTGCCTTGCCGATGATCGCGATCGGGAAGCCCGGGGGCACCTCCTCGCCCTCGGCGGCGAGGCGCTTGAGCAGCACCCCCTTGTCGAACACCTCGATGTCCATCGTGGCCTTGTCGGTTTCGACTTGGGCGATGGCCTGGGACGGCGCGAGCGCGTCGCCCTCGTTCACCAGCCACTTGGCGATGACCCCCACCGTCATGGTGGGCGATGCCTGCGGCATCACGAAGAACTCGGCCATCAGGGCCTCCCCATCACGCGGCGAGCCGCTTCCACGATGCGAGGCGTGTCGAGCACCACGAGTTTCTCCAGGTTGGTGGCGTAGGGCTGCGGCACGTCGCGCTGCGTGACCCGCAAGACCGGCGCGTCGAGTTGGTCGAAGGCGCTCTCCATGATCCGCGCGCTGATCTCGGCGCCCACGCCCGCGAAGGCGTGGCCCTCGTGGACCACCACCACGCGGTGGGTGGCCGCCACGGCGCTGAACAGGGCGTCGTGGTCCAGCGGGCGGAGGCTACGCAGGTCCAGCACAGCCGCTGAGATGCCCTCGCGGGCGAGTTCTTCGGCGGCGCGCAGGCAGGCGTGCGTGGCCTTGCCCCACGTGACCAGCGTGAGGTCGGTGCCCTCGCGCTTCTGGTCGGCCTTGCCGAGGGGGATGGTGTGCTCGCCCTCGGGGACCTCGCCCTTCATCCCGTAGAGCATCTCCGACTCGAGGAAGATCACCGGGTTGTCGTCGCGGATGGCGCTCTTGAGCAACCCCTTGGCGTCGGCCGGGGTCGAGGGCGAGACCACCTTCAAGCCGGGGAAGTGCGCGTAGAGCGACTCCACCGAGGTGCTGTGCTGCGCGCCGAGGTTCTCCGCGCAACCGTTGGGGCCCCGGAAGACGATGGGTACGCGGTACTGCCCGGCGCTCATCTGGTACACCTTGGCGGCGCTGTTTACCACCTGGTCGAAAGCGACGAGGCTGAAGTTGAAGGGCATGAACTCGATGATGGGGCGCATGCCCGCCATCGCCGCCCCCACGCCGAGGCCCGCGAAGCCGTTCTCGGCGATGGGGGTGTCGACCACCCGCGACTCGCCGAACTCGTCGAGCATGCCCTGCGACACCTTGTAGGCGCCGTCGTAGTAGGCGACCTCCTCGCCCATGAGGAAGACGGTGGGGTCCCGCCGCATTTCCTCGGCCATCGCCTGCCGGATGGCCTCGCGCATCTGGATCACCGGCATCAGGCCGTCCTCGTGGGGGCGTAGGTGTAGTCGTAGAGCGCCCGCTCGTCGGGCACCGGGGAACTGTCGGCGTAGGCGTAGGCATCCTTGGCCACCTCCTCCACCCGCTCGCGGATGGCGTCGAGGTCGGCATCGCCGAGGCCGAGATCGCGGAGCCGCGCCTCGGTGATGAGCAGTGGGTCGGACTTCTTCTTCTCCTCCAGCTCTCCCACCGGCCGGTACTTCGCCGGGTCCGACATCGAGTGTCCCTTGTGCCGGTAGGTGACGATCTCGAGGATGACGGGCCCCTGTCCCGAGCGCGCGAAGTCGACCGCAGCCGCGACCCGCTGGCGGACGTGCTCCACGTCGAAGCCCTCGAACTGCTCGCGCACCATGCCGACGCCCAGTCCGCGCTGGCTCATGTCGGTGACGGCGGATTGCCGGTCGATGGCCGTGCCCATCGCGTAGAAGTTGTTCTCGCAGATGAACCCCACCGGGAGCTTGTAGAGCTGGGCCAGGCACATCGCCTCGAAGAAGGCGCCCTGGTTCGCGGCGCCGTCGCCGAACCAGCACAGGCACACCGCGCCGGTGCCGAGGTGTTTGAGCGACCAGGCCACCCCGGTCGCCAGCGGCACCTGGGCCCCGACGATGCCGTAGCCGCCCATGAAATG
>CAYHRZ010000402.1:0-5426 GCA_964359125.1 uncultured Klebsiella sp.
ACGAGGTCGCCGGTGATCGCCACCAGGTCGGGCTGCTCGGCGTTGACCTGGTCCACCACCCCCTGGACGAACGCGCGGCTCACCGTGGGGCCCACGTGCACGTCGGAGAGCTGGGCCACCCGGAAGCCTTCGAGGCGGGGATCCAGCCCCGCCACCGGCACGTCGACCCGGACGATGGCAGGCTTCCCGGCGCCCCGCAGCGCCGCCAGCGAGAACCCGCCGCCCACGGTGGCCACCAGTGCCGCCGCCGCCGCGCCCCAGGGGCCGCCGGGCACCAAGAGGTTGGCCGCCTGCACCGCCGGCTCGGCGAGCAGCGACAAGGCAAACCAGTAGAACATCAGGCCGATCCACGTGAACCCCAGTCGGCCCAGCCAGTCGGGCACCCGCCCGCGGAGGTAGCGGCTGGCCATCGCCAGCGGCACCGCCACGTAGAGGCCCACCAGCGCCGTGGTGATCGCGCCGGCGCTCCACCCTTCGAGGCCAGCGCCGCCCACCAGTCGCCACCAGATCACCGCGTGGACGAGGCCGAACACCGTGGCCACGACGGCGGCGAAGAGCCCGATCGAACGGGGTGGGCGCACGCGGCGCGGCAGGCGGGAACGGGCGACGCGGGCGGTGGGGTGCACCGGGGCAAGGTGGTGCCGCGGGGGCCCGGGGACAAGCGGGGCGACAAAGCGTGACCGCCCGCCTCCTACCACACCGCCCGCCGCACCCGCTCCGCGTAGGCCAGGGTGGGCTCGCAGCCGTCGTGACGACCACACGCGACGATCGCGCTGCGAACGGCGTCGGCGCGGGGATCGGGCGCGGAGCCAGGCGCGAGGTGATCCAGCAGCATCGCCCCCGCGAGGATCGCGCCGGTGGGATCCACCCGCGCTGGTGTTTCCACCGCGCGGCGGGGGGCGGAGCCGTGGACCGGCTCGAAGACGGCGACGCCGGTGCCCAGAGACGCCGAGGGCGCTGTCCCGACGCCGCCGTCGAGCGCGGCGAACAGGTCGCTGAGCAGGTCCGCCACGAAGCTGGTGGCCACCACCACCTCGTAGCCGTGGGCCGGGTGGCGGCGCAGCAGGTCGGCCACGAAGAAGTCGGCGTTCACGAGTTCGTAGTCGATGTCCGGTGGCGGGAGGATCGTCCTGAACATCTCGGCGTGACGACGGAGCACGGTGGGCTTGTCGACGACCGTCACCCGGCGCCGGGCGCGGCGGAAGGCCTCGCCGAGTAGGCGTTCCACGTCGGCCGGCGTCACCAGCCAGCGCGGCTGGTCCACCTCGGGCTCCGCGTAGAGTCCCGCGAAGGCGTGGCCCACCAGGGTGAGTCCCGCCGCCGGGCGCACCAGCAGGTCCAGGCCCAGTGCCCGCCGCAGCGCGAGCACCGGCGAGGCGAGCCCCGCGGGCGGCGTGGTCGCGGCGCCGAGAAGTGCCACGCCGCGGGCGCGGATCGCGGAGAGTGTCGCGAGTGGCAGGGCCTCCCCCGACCGGAGGAAGTGCGCGTAGCCGAAGGGCAGTTCTTCGAAGTCGGTAACCCCCACCGCCGCCAGCACCCGGACCGCCGCCTCCACCACCACCGGACCGATGCCGTCGCCTCGCAACAGCGGAATCGGCCTCACTCGCGGGTCCAGGCGCCCAGGTGCAAGGGCGCGGCCGTCCAGCCCGCGGCCTCCACCGCCGACCACACCCGCGCCGCCCGCTCCGGGGTGACGGGCCCCACCGTCGGCCCGAGCGTCGGGTCGGCGGCCACGAGGATCGCCTCGGCGTGACAGCCGGGCAACCAGCGGGCCCCGAACCGGGCGCGCACCGCCTCGGCCTCGGGGAAGGGCGACACCCGGTGCAAGGGGCCCACGTCGACCATGCCGCCGCCGACGAACAACACGTCGTCGTGTTTCACCATGCGCTCGATGGCGGCCGCGTCGTCGAACGACCGTGGGAAGCTGTCGTCGACCACCACCGTTCCGGGACACAACGACCAGGGATCGAGCACCTCGCCCCCGCTCTGCGCGGCGAGGATCACGTCGGCGGGGCCGAGGTCGTCGAGTTGGACCCGGGGGTCGCGCACGAGCACCCCGGCGGGGTCGCCGAGCCGGGCACGCGCCAGCGCCAGCGTGGCCTGCCCAATCGAGCCGAAGCCGAGCATCCCCACCGTGCAGCGGGACCAGTCCAACCCCTGTCGCGACATCGCCAGGACCAGCGTCTTCACCATCGCCACCACGGTGACCGCGTGGCCCGTGGTCGCGACCGGCCCACCGTCCCACAGCGGGCGCAGACCGAGGCCGAAGGTGGCGGGGAGCATGCCCGCCAGCGCCACCACCCGCGCCCCCGTGGCGCGCGGCACCCCGGCGAGGTGGGGACCGGCCTCGTCCAGGCGATCGGCGCCCAGCGGCAAGAGCACCAGCTCGCTGCGGCCCAGGGCGCAGCTCACCGTCTCCACCGCCGGGGGGCGGTCCACGGGCAGGCTCACCCCGGCGGGGGCGTACACCACCAGCGCGGGGTGGGGGCGGTCCAGGCGGTCCCGCAGGCGACGCGACACCGCCGTTGCGAGGGGGCCGCCGTCGACGTGCAGCCGGGTGTGGTTCCCGGCAGGCGTGGCGCCCACCATCACCTCCGTGCGCGTGGCGGCGGTGTTGAAGGCGTAGCGTGCCCCGGCCCAGTCCACGGTCACGCTGGGGGTTTCGACGCCGACATCGACGGCCGCCGGGTCCAGCCACGACAGGAAGAACCGTCCCAGCGCGGGCAGGCGATCCGGCGGCGCCGAGGCAGGCGCGCGGGCGACCGCGTCGGCCAGTTGACGGGGCACGTCGAGGAACGGGGCCCGCGACCGCACCGGCAGCGCCGTGGCCAGGGCGCCCACCGCGCGGGCGTGTCGGGAGTCGCGACCCGACCACGCGATCGACACCACGAGGTCGTCGTCGCCGGTGGCGTGGTGGATGGCCTCGAAGGTGGCGTGGAGCAGGCGCACGAAGCCGAGCGAGGGCACGTCGATGACCTCGTGCACCGGGGGCAGCGCGGGCGGGGGCGGGCGCGACGGGGTGTAGTCCCGGAGGTAGTTGTCCCACCACGGCGCGTCGGGCTCGGGTTCCCCCGGCAGGCGCTCGGGTGGCGGGAGCACGGCGCCGTCGTGCAGGGCGAGCAACTCCGCGGCCAGGACCCAGCCGGACCAGCCGTCGGCCAGGGCGTGGTGGGCCACCAGCACCAGGCTGTGCTCCACCGGCGACAGGCGGCACAGCCGCGCCCGGAACAAGGGGAACTGCCCGAGTTCCAAGCGGGTAGATCGCGCCTCGGCAAAGCGCTGCTCCAGCGCCCTCCGTGGATCCGGGAGCACCGAGAGGTCGTCGAACTGCAGGTGGACGGCGCCGTCGACCACCCGGGCCTCCGGGGCGAAGACCATCCGCAGCACCGGGTGACGGGCCGCCACCGCGCGCAGCGCGTCGCGCAGGCGGTCGGGGTCCAGCGGGCCGAGCAGCGGCAGGGCGGCGGTCCACACCGGCGGGGAGGACGGGTCCAGGCGGTGCGCCAGGACGAAGCCCCGCTGGGCGCGGGTGAGCACCGGGCCGGGGCCACCGGGGGGGGCGGTAGCCGGGGTGGGTCCCGCGGCCGACAACAACGCCGCCGCGTCGCGCAGGGTGCGCGCCCGGTACAAGGCGCCTGGCGACGGCACGGCGAGGCCCTCGTCGCGGGCGGCGTCGAGCACGTCGAGCAGGCTGATGCTGTCGCCGCCGAGCGCGAAGAAGTCGTCGGTGTCGCGGGGTGGGCTGGGCAGGTGGAGCACCCGGGTCCAGATGCCGGCGAGGCGGTCGACCGAGGGGGCCGGCTCGGGCCCAGGCGCGGTGAATCGCGCGGCCTCGTTTTCCCTGGGGGTGGCCACGTTTTCCCCGGGGGTGGCCTCGCTGGGCGGGCGGGTGGCCTCGTCTCCCGTGGCGACGGCGATCTTCCCCACAGCGGTGCGCGCCAGGGTGCCCACCGTCACCGTGGAGGGCACCATGAACGCCGGGAGCCGCGTGGCGAGCCAGGCCCGGAGGTTGCCGGGGTCCTCGACCACCTCCACCCTGGCGTGCAGGCGCGTGCCGTCGAAGCGCACCGCCGCGTGGCGCACGGCGGGGTGCTGGCAGAGCACGCCCTCCACCTCGCCCATCTCCACCCGGTTGCCGTGCACCTTCACCTGGCTGTCGCGGCGCCCCAGGTACACCAGCGTGCCGTCGGGGAGCCGCCGGCCCAGGTCGCCGGTGCGGAAGCTGCCGTCGAAGCGCGGGCCGCCCAGGTAGCCCTCCGCCACCGCGCCCCGCACGACGATCTCGCCCACGTCGCCGTCGTCGGCATCCAGGGTGACCGTCACCCCGGCCCGGGCCCGGCCGATGGGCACCAGCGGGGTGTCGGGTACGCGGTCGACCACCTGCCAACTGGCGTTGACCACCGTCTCCGTGGACCCGTAGGCGTTGACCAGGCGCGGCCCGCGCGGCCCCACCCGCGACAGCCAGCGCGCCGCGTGGGCCGAGGTCATCACCTCGCCGCCCACCACCAGCACCCGCAGGTCCGGGAGCGTGGCGCCGGCGCGATCCATGGCGTCGAGCAGGCGCACCCAGGCCGAGGGGACGGCGTTGTAGACGTTCACCCGCTCGTCGACCAGGAAGCGCAACATCGCGTCGGGGTCGCGACGCAACGACGGCGGGACGGGCAGGGCGGTGCCGCCCGAGCACAACGGCCCGAACACCTGCCGGATGCTGCCGCCGTAGCCCAGCGGCGCCGTCCACAACACCCGGTCCCCGGGGCGCGCGCCCACCATGCCCTGGTTCCACGCCAGCCACCGCAGGGCCGCGGCGTGGCTCACCTCCACGCCCTTCGGTGCGCCGGTGCTCCCCGACGTGAACATCACCCACGCGAGGTTCCCCGCCGCGACCGAGGCGGACTCCGCCTCGTCGCTGCCCACCTCGATCCCCGGGAATCGGCCGGGCTCGGTGCTCACCAGGGCCGAGAGCCGGGCGGCGGCGATCACCTCCGCCACCCGCGCGTCGGGCCACTCGGGGTCCAGCGGCACGTAGGCGGCCCCTGCGCGCAGGACCGCGAGGATCGCCACCACCGCGTCGGCGCCCGGCGAGGCGAGCACGCCCACCCGCTGCCCCTCGCCCGGCGAGCCGGTGACCGCGAGGATCCTCGCCGCGAGCGCGGCGGAACGGCGCGCGAGCACCGCGTAGCGCAGGCCCGGCACCGCCTCGACCTCGGGGTAAGCGCGCGCCACGGCCAGCACCGCCGCGTGCAGCGACGCCGGCGGATCCGGTTCGGCGAACAACTCCCCGGCGATCCTCATCACCTCGGGCTCCCCGAGCGACGAGTGCAGGAAGTTCCACGACAGTTGTAGCTGTCCCTCGTGGGCCCAGGCCACGAGGCCGAGGCCGGTGAAACCGTTGGCGGCCGCCGCCCGCAACCCGGACACGCGGGTTT
>CAYHRZ010000403.1:0-5404 GCA_964359125.1 uncultured Klebsiella sp.
ATCTCGGCGGAGAAGCGCCTCTCGACGACCGACGACGTGGAACTGCCGAAGGTCTACATGGGGTGGGTCACCGCCCCCGGGTTCAAGCCGGGGGACGCCGAGCTGCAACTGGCCGCCGCGATCCTCGCGGATGGCAAGTCCAGCCGACTCCACCGCGAACTCGTGGAGACGAAGCAGATCGCCCAGTCGGTGAAGGCCTACCAGTACCCCCTCACCTTCGGCTCCGTGTTCGTGGTCGAGGTCGTCGGCAAGGCGGACCAGGCGCCGGGGCGGCTGGAGGCGGAGGCCTGGAGCGTGGTCGAGGCCTTGCGCAACACACCACCGGCCGCCGACGAACTGGCGCGGGCCTGGACGCAGACCAAGGCGCGGGTTCTCCGGGGACTGGAAGAACTCGGGGGGTTTTCCGGCAAGGCCGACGTGCTGAACTACTACAACCACCACGTGGGCGACCCGGGCTACCTCGCGGCCGATTTCAGCCGCTACGACGCGGTGACCCCCGAGGCGGTGAGCAAGGCGCTGTTCGAGGGGATCCGCAAGGACAACCGGGTGGTCGTCGACGTCGTCCCCGCCGCCAAACCCGCCAGCGCCCCGGGAGGTGCCCAGTGATCCGCCTATTGATGCTCGCCGCCCTCGCGGCCTGTGCCCCCAAACAAGCCCCCGTCGCCGCCGAGCCGCCCCCCGCCCCGGTGGACCCCGAGGCCTGGCGGGCCACGCGCCCCTCCGCGCCCCCGCCGCGAGAGTGGAAGGCCCCCGCCGCCACCACCTTCAAGCTCCAGAACGGCATCCCGGTGTACCTGGTGAAGCAGGGCGACCTGCCCCTGGTCAGCGTGCGGCTCCTGGTCAACGCCGGCCGCGACAGCAACCCCAAGGGCAAGGCGGGACTGTCGGCGATCACCGCCAACATGCTCGACGAGGGCACCAAGACCCGCGACGGCGCCACCCTCGCCGCCGACGCGGCGCGGCTCGGGGCCGAACTCAGGGTGAGCCCCGCCGCCGAGTCCACCACGGTGTCGCTCGACGCGCTCAGCGGCGAGAACCTCGGTCCCAGCCTCGACATCCTCGCCGACGTGGTGCTGCGCCCCCGGTTCGACAAGAAAGACTTCGCCCGCGTGGTCGACGAAGTGACCACCGGCATCGTGGCGGCACGGGCCGAGCCCCGCGACGTTGCCCAGCGCACCTTCCTGGCCCAGCTCTACGGCGCCGACCACCCCTACGGCGTGCCCAGCGTGGGGACCGAGGCGAGCGTCAAGGCCTTGAAGCTGTCGGACCTCACCGCGCACTACGCGGCCCAGTGGCACGCGGGCAACGCGGCCCTGGTGGTGAGCGGCAACATCGACGAGGCCACGCTCAAGCCGCTCCTCGACGCCCGTTTCGGCACCTGGAAGGCGGGCAAGGGCGGGCGGACCGCCGTGCCCGCGCCGGTGGCCCCGGTGAAGACGCGCGTTGTCTTCGTCGAACAACCGGGATCCGTGCAGAGTGTCATCAACGCCGGCACGCTGGCGCCGAGCCGGACCAGCGAGCCGTACTGGCCCGCGCAGGTGGCGGTGACGCTGTTCGGCGGCATGTTCAGCTCACGACTGAACATGAACCTCCGCGAGGAACATGGTTGGAGCTACGGCGCCTACGCCGGATTCGCAGACGCCCGCGACTCCTCGGCGTTGATCGCGCGTAGCTCCGTCCAAGCCGACAAGACCGCGCCTGCGGTGGCGGAGGTGCTCGAGGAGATGGGCGCCCAGGCCAGCCGCGTCCCCTCGGCCGAGGAGATGACGCTGGTCCGGGACTACCTGGTGAAGTCGCTCCCGGGCAACTTCGCGACCAACGCCGCCGCCGCCGCCACCTACGTGTCCGTGCCCGCCTTCGGCCTCCCGGCCACGGCGTGGACGGACTACGGCCAGAGCGTCACCTCGGTCAGCGCCGACGCCGCCGCCACGGCGGGCAAGTCCCTGCTCGACCCGGCGAAGTCGCTCGTCGTGGTGGTGGGTCCGCGCACCGCGGAAACCGACGACGGCAAGGGTGGCAAGGCAAACGTCGACGTGGTCGCCGAGCTCAAGGCCCTGGGGTACGAGTTCGTCGAGGTCCGAGCGCCATAAATGACGCTGCCAGGTTCACTGGTGCTCCCGCAGCCGATGTCCTAGTCGTGGCGCGGCCGATGGTGGCGCGGGCCGGGGTGGCGCGGGCCGGGGTGGCGCGATTCATCGCGCCCTGGACAACCTGACCACCAGCGCAAACAGTCCCGCCACCGCCACCGTGACCGCCTCCCGCGCGTACACCCGGGCCGCCTCGGGCGAGACCATGTGCCAGAGGAACCCCTCCCGGTCGATGTTGAACGGGGTGAACCACGGGTGGGGCGCGATGAAGCGCTCCGCCACGACGGGCCACAACAATGGCACCCCGTACGACGCCGGAGCCCCGGGCACGCCGGTGAGGTAGTCCATCGGCGCGTGGGAGAGCCCCGCCACGGCGCAGATCGCGAGGCCTCGCCGGTCCACCCGCGCCAGCCGCCCCACGGCCCACCCGCCGATGGCCGCCCCCAGCAACGAGTGACTGGGCCCGTGGTGCCAGGCGAGGCCGACCGGCAGGGCCAGGACCAGCAGCATGTCGAGGTCCGGCACCACCGAGGCCACCGAGGCGGCCACGGCCACCCGGTCCAGCACCGGGGAAGCCCGAGGCGCGGCCACGAGCCGCAGCGCGAGGGCGATCCCGACGTGCGCGAGGGGGGAGGGCACGCGCGGTGGGTAACCGTTGCGGGGGGGCGATCTGCCCGATGGCTCACCTGCGCCCGCGATACCTTCGCCAACCCCTGCGTCGAGCCCTCTAGCCCCGCCCCATGCTGTTCTCGACCATCGACTACTTCCTGTTCCTGCCGCTGGTCGCGGTGGCCCACTGGCTGTGTCGCGACAGCAAGGTCCAGGTGGCGCTCATCCTGGTGGCCAGCGCCATCTTCTACCTCGCGTGGAACCCGCTCGACTCGCTGGTGCTCTTCGGCGTGGGCGCGGCGGCCTTCGGCCTGGGCCACTGGGTGCACACGCTGCCCGAGGGGTCGCGCAACCGCGCGGCGTGGCTGGCGGCGGCCGTGATCCTGGCTCCGTTGTTCTTCTACAAGTACGTGGCCTTCGTCGGCGAGAACATCCACGCGGTGTGGCCCGCCTTCCCCGTACCGCCGCGGCAGCACCTGCCCATCGGCATCAGCTTCTACTCGTTCCAGGCGCTGGCCTACGTGCTCGACGTGCGCCGGGGCGACGCCCCCGAGAAGAGCCCAGTCCGGTTCGCCACCTTCCTCTGTTTCTTTCCCCACCTCGTCGCCGGGCCCATCCTCCGCGCGCGCAACCTGCTCGGGCAACTCGCTGCGGAACGCCACATCACCGCCAGCGACGTGGGCCACGGGCTGTTCCGCATCCTCGTGGGGATGGTCAAGAAACTGCTGGTCGCGGACGTCCTGCGCGTGGGCATGATCGACGCCACCTTCACCGACCCCGTGGCGTTCACGGGGCTAGAGGTGCTGGTTTCCCTCTACGCCTACACCCTGCAGATCTACGCCGACTTCTCGGGCTACACCGACTTCGCCATCGGCTCGGCGCGCCTGCTCGGGTTCCAGATCCCCGAGAACTTCAACCGGCCCTACCAGGCCACCTCGGTGGGCAACTACTGGCGTAGGTGGCACATGACCCTGTCGGACTGGGTGCGCGACTACGTGTACTACCCGATGGGCGGCTCCCGGGGGGGCGGCCTGGTCCCGTACCGCAACACCATGGTGACGCTGTTGATCCTCGGCGTGTGGCACGGCGCGAACTGGACGTTCATCGTGTACGGGGCCCTGCACGGCCTCGCGGTGAGCCTCAACCGCTGGTGGCGGAAACGCCCGGCGTGGAGGGAACCCGCCGGGGCGGGCCTCGCCTGGCGCTGGTTCCTCACCTTCCAGTTCGTGGTGCTGGCCCGGGTGCTCTTCCGGTCCGACGACCTCGGGCACGCGGGGCAGGTGGCCAGCGCCCTCACCGACCGGTGGAGCCTCGACCTCCCCCGCTACTCGCCACACGCCTGGGCGGTGCTGCTGCTCGGCTTCGCGGCCCACTTCACGCCGGTGGCGTGGGCCCACCGGCTCCGCGACGGCTTCGTCGCCCTGCCCCCCTGGGGCTGGGGACTGGCCATCCTGGGCGTGGGCTGGGCCACCACCCGTTACGGCGTGGGCGACAGCCTCGCGTTCATCTACTATGCCTTCTGACACATCCGGACTCCGCGCCCTGGTCCTAGCGTTCGGCACGGCCGGCGTCGGCGTGGGGATCACGCTCGCGGTGCCCGCCCTCGCCGACTACGCGCCCTGGCAACCGGGCGACGCGCTGCCGCTGGTGCGGACGCTCTTGCCCCAGGCCAGCGCACGGGTGCAGGAAGACGAGCGCGGGGAGCTGGTCGTCGCCCCCGCCGTGCCCGAGGTCCTGTCGGACGCCGTGGCCCTCACGACGCCCGGGGCGTCGCCCTCCCCAGCCGCCGAGGCGCCCCTCACCGCGGCCACGCCGGTGCGCGCGGACCCGGCGCTCCCGGCCCGGCCACCCGCCATCCCGCAGGCGCTCGTCGACGAGGGGAACCGCGGCATGTCAACCTTCTACGCCGCCTTGTCTCGCGGCGAGGGGCTGGTGCGGGCGGCCCACTACGGCGACTCCACCATCGCCGCCGACGGCATCTCCGGCACGGTGCGTCGCCGCCTGCAAGCGCGCTTCGGCGACGGTGGACCGGGCTTCATCAGCGCCGGCAACGACCCCCGCTGGAGCGTGCGCCCCGACGTGAGCACCAGCCGTACCGGCACCTGGGACACGGTGAGCATCCTCCTCGGCGGCGGCAAGGGGCACTACGGCTACGGGGGCACCGCCAGCACGGCGAGCGCAGACAGCTACACGGTGGTGCGGGCCCCGAAGGGGGCCGGAGGCGCCTACCAGCGGATGTCGCGACTCGAAGTTTACTTGCAGCGCAGCGCCGCCGGGGGACAGTGGTGGCTCAGCGCGGACGACGAGTCCGTGGGAGGCGGCAGCGCCCTGGCCAGCGGGACGGTCGACGAGGTGCACCGCTTCGACCTCCCCCGGGGCTACAGCAAGGTCGCCTTCGGGGCATCAACAGGCCCCGTCACGTTTTACGGGGTGGTGATGGAAACCAACGGCCCCGGCGTGGTGTGGGACGCGCTCGGGGTCGTGGGCGTGGGCAGCAAGTCGTTCAACTACCACCACGGTCCCAGCTTCGCCCGGCAGGTGGCCGAGCGTGCGCCGGAGCTCGTCGTGGTGATGATCGGTGGCAACGAGACGGGTTTCCCCGCGTTGAAGTCGGGCAGCGGCGCGGGCTACGAGGCGGTGTACCGCGAGGCGGTGGGCACCATCCGTGCCGGCGCGCCCCAGGCATCGTGCCTGCTGGTCACCCCGCT
>CAYHRZ010000404.1:0-5371 GCA_964359125.1 uncultured Klebsiella sp.
CAGGGGGGGCCGCGGGGGCGGGGACGGCCGCGTCGACGGCGACCACCCGCGGGTCGTCGGCCCAGCGCACCACGCCCTCGGTGACCAGCACCCGCCCGGCCCGCCAGCAGAGGTCCTCCGCTGGACCGGCGACCACCCACCGTGCCCCCAGGGAACGTCCCACGGCGAGGGGTGCGGCGCCCAGGGCGCTCCCGCCGAGCACGACATTGTCGCGACCCACCAGGCGGATCGCCTCCGCCACCAGCGGGGCCACGTCACCGGTGTAGTCGCGGGTGTCGATGTCGCCCTCGCCCTCGGCGCCCCGCACGACCAGCGCGTCGTCGAGGTTGCGCACCGAGAAGCCCACCAGGTCCGGCCGGGCGTCGGCGATGGCGGCGCGGAGGGTGCCGAGGGCGTCGTCCTCGAGGAAGGGCGACAGGATCTCCACGTCGTTGCCCGCGACCCGGAAGGCGTGGGCCACGCACTCGAGTCCGTAGGGAGGCACCGGCTGGGCGGTCACGGCCGGGTTGGCGTAGACGAACAGGACGCGGGGCATCGGCGGGGATCGTAGCGCGCGGGCCGCTGTCCCCCGCTACGGCCGCGTCTCCACGCCGTCGGCGAGGTCGTAGTAGTCGCCCTTGTCCGCCACGTGCACGTGGATCCTGATGTTGGTCCCGGTGGGCCCGTCGAAAGCGCCCATCGCCACGCCGATCCAGTCGTGGTGCAGCGGGTCCCAGAAGAGCGACGCGCCGCAGGTTGAGCAGAAACCACGCCGGACCTTCTCCGACGATGCGTACCAGCGCACGTTGTCCTCCCCCCGCACGCGCACCCGGTTGCGGGGCACGTCGGTCGACACGAAGACGTGCCCGGAGAACTTGCGGCACTGGGTGCAGTGGCAGGCGTCGGGCCCGGGGAGGGGGCCATCCACCTCGAAGCTGACGGCGCCGCAGAGGCAGGACCCGGTGTGCATGGGGCTCTCCCTCGGGGCGCCTAGCGGTCCAGCGCACGGCACGCCAGTCTCCTGGCGGCCCCGAGGGGGGCCCCGCGCGCCCACCGCGCCGCCGGCCCCGCCGCCGGACCGACCCCCGGGCCGGCGCGGCCCGAGCTAGGCTCCTCCATCCAAAGTGCCCCGTGCTCTACCTCGTCGCCTGCGCCTACGACTTCGCGCCCGAGAGCAACGTCTGCGGCACGGTGAGCGTCCCGCTCTTCGCACCCGCACCCGACGAGGCGGAACTGTGGTCCGGGGGCGGCGACCCCTGCGACCGCGACACGGGGCAGCCGCTCACGCTGGAGCAGTCCGTCCCGGTCGACGGCAACCACTTCGAGGCCACCGCCGCGCCGGGGGCCTACGGCGTGCTGGTGCAGAGCGACGGCTTCCGCGGCTGTGCCACCGCCACCGTGGGCAGCGACGTCGCCTGCGACGCCAGCGTGACCGTGACGATGGAGCCCTACGTTGCCGCCAAGAAGCCCAACTTGTACCTCTATCCAGATTCATCGATGGCGGTCGATGTCCGACTGCTGAACCCCTCCGCAATCGTCGCCAGCGACCCCGTGCACGGCGGTGACGGGTGGCGTGTCACCGCCTCGCCGGGCGGCATGTTGCGCACCGCGGCGGGCCCTCGCGACTTCCTCTTCTACGAGGTGGCCTGGGATCCTCGCCGCTTCCAGGTGGAGGAGGGCTGGTGCGTGGACGGCGCCCAGGCGCAGGCGAGCATGGAAGACGCCATGCGACAACTGGGCTTCTCCGGCGCGGAGATCGCCGACTTCGAGGCGGCATGGGACGGCGTGTTCCCCGCCTACCCCCGGGTGACGGTCTACCCGCAGTTCAGCGACCTGGCCCGGTTGTCGATCACGCCCGCGCCCGACAGTTTCCTGCGCGCCTGGTTCTACGTCGTCCCTGGCTGCCGGTCCCCGCACCACGCGGAACTGCCCAGCTTCGCGCCCCGTGGTTTCGTGGCCACCGAGTGGGGCGTGGCCTTCCACCACGGGCTGGGGCCGGTGGTGGTGGAGTAGGCCCTCCGGAGGCGCAGCGCTACTCAGCTTTCAGCTTTCAGCTTTCAGCTTTCAGCTTTCAGCTTTCAACTTCGGGCTGACAGCTAACGGCTGACAGCTGACGGCTGACAGCTAACGGCTGACAGCTAATACCTAACCACCCATGTGGTCGTTGTCGGCGTTGGACAAGTTCCATTGCCGCAGTGCCGCCACCCGCACACCACGCTGGACGAAGGGGTCGGCCTGGAGGATCGCGCTTGCCTCGTCTCGCGTGGCGGCGCGCACCACGAGCATCCCGCCGCTGCCGTCGGCGAAGGGTCCGGCCATCGAGAGGCGGCCGGTGCATTCCAGCGCCCGCAGGTACACGACGTGTGCGCGCACGTCTTCACGCGAGGCGGCGCGGCCGGGCACCGGCGAGAGGTGGATGACCCAGCGCCCGTGGGGATCCTCGGCGGGGAAGTCACGGCAACCCGCGTGGTACCGTGCTCGCCTCGCCGCCTCGTCGCGACCGAGCGTGGGCTCGGCCAGGACCTTGGCGAAGGCCAGCGCCGCCCATGGTTTGGCGGTGACCAGGTCCCCGTCCGCCACCACGTCCTCGTCGACGTAGGTGCTCCCCGACAAGGCCGGGCCGACCGTGGCGAGCAGGTCGTCGCACTCGGGGGACGGCGCGTAGCGGCGTACCGAGGTGTGGGTCACGCGGCGACCCTTCAAGAGGCCCGCCCGCCCGAGCAGCACGACGCCGTGGCAGATGGCCCCCAGCCGAGTTGGCGAGGTGCCACGTAGCCACGCCAGGAGCGGCTCGTCGTTCCACGCTGACTCGAGGTCGCCGCCCGGGACCACGAGCAGCGACGGCGCCCCGGCGGGCAGCGGCGAGGCGAGCAGCGTGTACCCCTCGGCCACGCGCACCTCCCGGCTGGTGGACACCACGCTGGCCCCGGGCAACATCGCCAGCGCCGGCGCCACCTCTTGCCAGGCGCAGCCGGGCCAGGCCAGCACGACCTTGTCGCCCGGCATCAGCCGAGTCGCTCGCGCACCAGGGCGTTGACCACCCCCGCGTCGGCCTTGCCACCGCTGGCCTTGATCACCTGTCCCACGAAGAAGCCGAGCAGTTGGGACTGGCCGGCGCGGTAACGCTCTGCCTCCGAGCCGTGTCGCGACACGATATTGTCGACCATGGGGCCTAGGATCGCGGGGTCGCTCACCTTCGCCAGCCCTTCCTCGCGCACCACCGCGTCGGGGTCCGCCCCCTCGCGGACGACGCGCGACAGCACCCGCTTCGCCTGGGGCTGGCCCAGCGTGCCGCTGTCGAGCAGCGCCACGGTGCGCCCCACCTTCCGGCCGTCGACCGACGAGAACTCCACGCCGGCGGCCCGGACCTCACCGACCACGACGTTGGCCACGAAGTTGGCGACGCTCTCCGGCGCCGCCACGGTCGTCGCCGCCTCGAAGAGGGCCAGGATCGCGGCGTCGGCCGCGAGGGCGCGGGCCACGTTGTCGGACAGTCCCCGCGTCAGCAAGGCCTGCCGCCGGGTCTCGACTTCGGGCTCCAGGTCCCGCGCCGCCCCGACCACCTGGGGCGCGTGCTTCGGCGCCTCCGTTCGCGGGGTCGCCACCGCCGGACCATCGGCCGCGTACCCCTCCTTCAGGCCCACCACCCGGTTGTAGACCGGCCGGTCGGGGAACGTGGGGTCGCGGAAGAAGTAGCCGGTCCGCTCGAACTGGAAGTGCCCGGTGGCGGTGGCAAGGAGCGGCTCGCCGAGCGCCTCGACCACTTCCAGCGAGTTGGGGTTGAGCTCGTCGAGGAAGTTGTCGGCGTTGGGGAACTCCACCCGGATGAGGCGGTCGTAGAGCCGCACTTCCACCGGCACGGCGTCGGCGCCGACCCAGTGCACGATGCCCTTGACCTTCCGGCCCTGCGGCGGCTGTCCCCCGAGGGTGGCGAGGTCCACCGTGCAGCGCAGTTCCACCACCCGGTCTCCCTCCCTGACGACCTCGTCGCAGCGCACCACCGGGCCGTGCCGTAGCCGCACCTCGCCGCCCGGCACCAGGCGCTTCCAGCCCGGCGGGGGCACCTCGGCGAAGTCGGCGGCTTCGATGTAGACCGTGGGTCCGAGCGACAGGCGTCGCGTGTCGTCGCGGCCGGACTCGGGCGGGAACTGTGGCGCGTCGATCGCCTCCACGCGCCCGGCTGGCCAGTTGGCGAGTGACAGCTTCAGCGGTCGGAGCACCGCCATCGCGCGGGGCGAGGTGGTGTTGAGGTCGTCGCGGATGGTGTTCTCGAGGAGTTCGACCTCCACCACGCTGTTGGCCTTGGCCACGCCCACGCGGTCGCAGAGGGTGCGCAGGGCGCTGGGGGTCACGCCCCGGCGGCGGAGGCCGAACAGCGTCGGCATGCGCGGGTCGTCCCAGCCGTCGACGAGCTCCTGGTCTACGAGCTGGATGAAGCGTCGCTTCGACATCACCGTCCAGGTGAGGTTGAGGCGGGCGAACTCGTACTGCCGGGGTGGATCCTCGATCTCGCAGGCAGCGAGAATCCAGTCGTACAGTTCGCGGTTGTTCTCGAATTCGAGCGTGCAGATGCTGTGCGTGATGCGCTCGATGGCGTCGCTGAGGCAGTGGGCGAAGTCGTAGAAGGGGTACACCTTCCAGGTGGTGCCGCTACGGTAGTGACTGGCGAACTTGATGCGGTACAACAGGGGATCGCGCATCTTCATGTTGGGCGACGCCATGTCGATCTTGGCGCGCAAGACCATCCGGCCCTCGGGAAACTCACCGGCCTGCATGCGCGCGAAGAGGTCCAGGTTCTCCGCGACCGTTCGGTCGCGCCAGGGGGAGGGTTTCCCGGGCTCGGTGACTGTCCCCCGGTACTGCCGGGTTTCTTCCTCGGACAACTCGCAAACGTAGGCCAGTCCCTTGCGAATCAGCAGGTTGGCGTAGTCGAACAACTGCGGGAAGTAGTCACTGGCGTAGAACACCTTGTCGCCGGCGTCGAAGCCCAGCCAGTTGACCGCCTCGAGGATCGACGCCACGTAGCGCTGCTCCTCGGTCTCGGGGTTGGTGTCGTCGAAGCGGAGGTGGCAGACGCCGCCGAACTCGGCCGCGAGCCCGAAGTTCAGGCAGATCGACTTGGCGTGCCCGATGTGGAGGTAGCCGTTGGGTTCCGGTGGGAAGCGGGTGACGACGCGTCCGCCGTAGCGGCCTTCCGCCTTGTGCTGCGCGACGATCTGCGCGAGGAAGTGCTGGGTGTCGGCCATGGGGAGCCCTCGGGGCTGGGCTCCTAACGCCGTGTCTACGGGGCGGGAGGCAGCAGCCGCGCCACGCGTAGGGCGAGCTCTTCGACGCCGGCCGCGTAGTCGTCGGCGCCCAGCGCGAAGGCCTCGGCCATGCGGGCGAGGTCTGG
>CAYHRZ010000405.1:0-5367 GCA_964359125.1 uncultured Klebsiella sp.
GTGCAGTCTAAAAACTTCTTCGAGTTGTTGTCGGAGGGGGGCAAGCGGGTGTCCACCGGCAACCTGCCGCTTACCTTCCCCTGCCGGGCCGTCAACGGGGTGGCGGTGGGCTACATGCTCACCCCGACGAAAGACACGCCGGGATTCCTGTCGCCCCCCGACTTCCGCTCGACCCTCGATCGTGTCGCGCCCGCCTACCAGATCGACACCCACCTCTGCGACAGCGAGGCCGACATCATCCCGTTCCTGGACCGCCTGCGCCTGCTCATCGAGGAGCGGGGCAAACTCGTGCGACACCTGATGGCCTCGGAGCCCTGGGACTTCTTCGTGTGCGTGTGGGTGGAGATGGACCGCATGCAGCACTGCCTCTGGCACATCTTCGACGCCCAGCACCCGAGCCACGACGTGGCGCTCGCTGCGAAGTACCGCCAGAAGATCCTCGACATCTACCGCCTCCTGGACGTGCGCATCGGCGAGATGGTGCAGTTGCGGCCACCCGGGAGCAACGTGTTCTTCGTGAGCGACCACGGTTTTGGCCACTGCCGCTACAAGGTGTTCCTCAACACTTGGCTCGCCCAGGAGGGATTTCTCACCTTCAAGCAGGGTGGACGGGAGCAGCGGGATCGCCTCCGGAAGGTGCGCGGCGTGTTGGATCGCGCGGGCATCGACACGCGAAAGATCTTGGACACCGCCCGGAAGTTCGGGGGCGACGCCGTGCTCCGGGGGGCGGGCGACAACCTCTCGCGCTTCGCGGCGGAGATCGACTGGTCGCGCACCCAGGCCTTCTGCCACGGCACCAACGCGATCCGGGTGAACCTCGCCGGACGGGAGCGGCAGGGCAGCGTGGATCCCGCCGAGTACGACGACGTCGTCGACCGCTTGAAGCGGCGGCTGGAGGCACTCCGGGACCCGCAGGGCAACGTCGTGATCACGCGGGTGCGCCGTCGCGACGAACTCTACCGGGGGCCGAACGTGGACCTCGCCGCCGACCTGTTGATCGCGGACCACGACGACAGCGTGTGGTTCTACTACTCGGAGGGCAACGTGCCGGACCAGGTGTTCGAGCCGAGCGGTTGGGCCAGCGGCAACCACAAGCCCGACGGCTTGTTCTGCGCCTGGGGGCCCGACATCAAGCAGGGGGAGCACCGCGAGGGCACCTCGATCAACGACATCACCCCCACGGTGATGGCGCTCATGGACGTGCCGCTGCCCGACGACATCGACGGCGAGGTGCTCCGCGACGTGGTGCTCCCGGGGCGGGCCCTGCGGCCGCGGTGGACAGAGGCCGAGGCCTACGTGGCCGAGGCCCGAGGCAGCGACGCCGACACCGACCGCGCGATCGAAGAACGGCTCCGCGGGCTCGGCTACTTGCAGTAAGCCATGAGCTACGTCTGCCCGGTCGACCAGTCCCCCCTGCGTGACGACGGCGAGGCCCTCGTCTCGGCGGCCGGTCGTCGTTACCCACGCGCGCACGGCGGCTTCGACTTGCGCCCCGGCGCTGGCGACGACAACAAGCGATTGCAGGCCGATATCTACGACCAGATGCTCGGCGAACTCACCGACTTCGACCACCCGCACAACCTCACGCTGGTGCACCAGCGGGGGCTCTTGGATCGGCTCACGCTGCGTCACGGGGATCCCGTCCTCGAGATCGGCGGCCACCGTTCCGGCACCCTGCCCTACCTGGAACGACACCACGGCGTGGTCGGCCACGGTCTCGACATCTCGCCGGTGTGGGTGGCGGCACACAACGCCCTCGCGCGGGCGCGGCACAGCAGCACGACCTGGGTGCTGGGTGACGCCGAGCACCTGCCCTTCGCCAGCGACAGCCTCGCCGCGGTGGTGGCCTTCGACGTGTTCGAGCACCTCAGCCACCTCGACGCGGCGCTGCGGGGCGTGGCCCGGGTCCTTTCCCCGGGCGGAATGCTGGTGTGCCACATGCCGGTACGCGACATCGGCGGCAGCCTCGATGGCCTCTCGCGACGGCGGGACGCCGCCGCCTTCGCGGCGCGCCAGGCCACGGTGGGACACTTCCACGAGCGCATGCCCCGTCGCGACCAGATGCGAACGAAACTGGAGGCCGCTGGCCTCGACGTGCTCGACGTCATCTCGTTCAACGCCTGGGTCCAGCCGATCCACGACCACCGGCTCTTGCCCGTGCTCGGGCGGTGGCGGCACCGGGGGGAACCCGCGGCGACGACGGGCGGGGCGCGCGGTGGGACAGACGCGAGCGCGCTGCCTCGGCAGTCGGCTTCCGGGTTCCAGAAGTTCTACGCGACCACGGTGGTTCCGCTGGCCCGCGCGCTGTCGTGGCCCGACCAGGTGGCGGTGGCCCTGGGCATCGGTGGGAGTTGTTCCTTCGTGGCGCGGAAGGGGCGGTAGCGGGGTGGGGAAGGGGCGCGACGCCGTGCCCGCGACGCCGTCGGCGGCCCGCCCCGAGCCTCACGCCGAGGCGCCAAGTGCCCAAGAGCCTGTCCCCGCGCGAAGCGGGTGCTGGTCACCGCGCCCCACCGGATTCCTCACGCCAAGCCGCGGAGAGCGTGTCCCACGCGGTGCCCGTGCCTCCGGGCGGCACCGTCCCACCCCAACGACTTCCGTGCTCTCCGCGCCCTCCGTGGTGACCTTGCCGGTCCCCAGCGTCAACCCGCTCCCCACGCCCAGGACGCGCGCGCCGAACTTCCTGTCGCGACATATTTCGACCTGGAGCCGGTCACAACGCCCCGGCTCGCGGTCACAACGCCCCGGCTCGCGGTCGAGCCCCCGAGTTGTGGCCACGGCAGACCGCGCCGGCACCGCCTGAGGAGCCTGGGTCGGCCGCTCGCCACGGGTGAACGCCGCGAATATGTCCACGGGTGGAGCGGGCCGCCTCCGGGCGGTCACAACGCCCCGGCTCGCGGTCACAACGCCCCGGCTCGCGGTCACAACGCCCCGGCTCGCGGCCGAGCCCCCGAGTTGTGGCCACGGTGGACCGCGCGCGGCACCGATCCCCGGCCGTTCCGCGCGTCCACCCCGAGCGCCGTGCTCTTGGCGTCTCCGCGCCCCGGCCGCCCTGCGCCTCACGCCAAGGCGCCAAGCCGCAAAGAGCCTGTCCCCCCGCGAGACGGGTGCTCGTCACCGTGACCCTCCACGGGGAGGGGCTGAGGCGGGCGAGCGCAGTCCCGTTGGGGAATTCGTCGGGTGGGAGCGCAGCGAGAATCGCGAGGACCTGTTCGCGTAGTGCCGGCACGCTGACCACGGCGGCCTGCCAGGCGAGCTCCCAGTCCGTCGTGAAGTAGGCGTGAACCGTGACGTTTCTGAACGCCACGATCCGCGACCACGGAACCTCGGGGTGGGACTCGCGGATGGCGTCGCTCACGTGCGCGGCGGCCTCGCCGATGATCACGAGCTAAAGGACGACCGCGCTGCGCAGGATGTCGTCGGCGACGAACGCGTCGTGAACCACCCCCTCGATGAATCGCGCGACCGACTCGGCCGCCTCCACCAGGTCGGCCAGGTAGAGGCGCTCACGCCGAATAGAGCGTGCGCGCCTCGGACAGGACGACCCCGCGGACCAGTGGCTTCAGGCCGCGCTTCGGGACCAGGTCGACCTTGAGGCCGAGCAGGGCCTGTAGCTCCTCCTGCAGACCGGCGAACTCGACCAGTCCAACCGGCGCGCCCTCTCGGAAGTCGACCGGCATGTCCAGGTCGCCGTCGGGCCGGAAGTCGCCACGTGCGCTGGAGCCGAAGATGGCGAGCTCCCTCACGTTGTAGCGCTCGCAGGTCTCGGCAAGCGCTGCGTCGGGGGCATGGAGGCCGGGGCGAAGTTCCACGCCAGCATGGCAACCGAGGGGCCACCCGGGGACGGGCTTCATCGCGCTCCGAACCCAGGCCCCGTTCAGAGATCACCCCTTCCCGCCGTGAACTCCCGGCCCCGGCTGTCGTACACTCCCGCGATGCGCGCGACCGTCCCTCTTGTAGTCCTCCTCTTGCTGCTCCCCGCCGTCGCCGTCCCCGCCGAGTTGCCGAACATCGACAGCCCGCTGAAGACCGGTCAGTCCGCCAAGGACGACGCTGCCGTGGTGATCGGCGTGGAGAACTACGTCTACCTGCCGCGCGCCACCTACGCGGTGCGCGACGCCGAGGCGATGTACCAGTTCCTCGTGTACACCCGAGGCGTGCCCGCCGCGCGGGTGACGAAGCTGGTCGGGGGCACCAGCCGCGGCAAGATCCTCGACGCCGTGGCCACCGCGGGCCGGGACGTGGGCCCGGGCGGGACAGTGTGGGTGTACTTCGCGGGCCACGGCTCGGCCTCGCCCACCACCCGCGAGCGGATCTTGCTGCCGGAGAACACCCTGGCTGAGCCGGAGGGCTTCGACGAGGCGGGGGTGCCGGTGGCGGAGTTGCAGCGCCTCGCCGGGAACGGGGGCGGCGAGGTGATGCTGGTGACCGACGCGTGTTTCACCGGCGCGGGCCGGCAGGGCGGCACGCTCCTGGCCGGGGGGCGCTCCTTCGTGCCGGGGTCGGCGACCGCACAGGGCCGAGTCGCGCAGTGGGACGCGGCGCAGGCGAACCAGGTGGCGGGCCCGCTCGACACCGTGCAGCACGGCGCGTTCACCTACTTCGCGATCGGCGCGATGCGCGGCTGGGCCGACGGGCACCTGACCGGCGAGCGCGACGGGGTGGTGACCACCGAGGAGGCGCAACTCTACGTGTCCGACGCGCTCAAGACGGTGGGCATCCGCGAGCAGGAGCCGTCGCTGGTGGGCGACAACGCCTTCGCCCGCACCCTGGCGACCGGGGCCCGGGAGCGGGCGCCGGCGCTGGTGGTCGCGGCGCCGGTGGCGGTGGTCCCGCCGCCGGCGGTGGTGCCGCGGACCGGGGAGGCCACCGTGCAACTCGACGGCAAGGCGATGGACTTCGCGGCCCTCGCCGCGGCGGCGAAGCAGGCGGCGGACGACGCGGCGCGGGAGAAGGCCGCCGCCGAGGCCGAGGCGGCGCGCCTGGAACGAGAGCGCGTGGCCGCGGAGGCGGAGCGGCAGCGGCTGGCGAAGGAGGCGGCGGCCGCAGCCGCAGAGAAGGCGGCGCGGGCGAAGGCGCTGCAAGACGAGTTGGACCGGCGCCTGGCCGCCGAGCGTCGCGAGAAGATCGACGCCGCGGCGGCCGAGCTACGCGCGGCGGCCACCCGCGACTACGCGGCGATCGCCTCGCTGGTGACGAACCCCACGCCCCAGGGCACCCCCGTCCTGGAGGCCTGGCTGGCGCGGTACGGGAACGCGAAGGTGACGGTGGACACGCAGACGGAGGTGGTCGACATCCCGGAGGTAGCTGCGGTGCGAGCGGCCACCTCCACCTCCCCTCCCCCGCTTGCGGGGGAGGGGCCGGGGGAGG
>CAYHRZ010000406.1:0-5351 GCA_964359125.1 uncultured Klebsiella sp.
CCGACCGCGGCTCCGCGAGCCGCGTCCGTGCATCTCGGTGGACTGAAGCCCCCAAGCCCGGCGCCCCCCTGCCCGAACGACCACCCGGACCCCGTCATCGCTACGGAAGCCGGGCGCTCCACCGTTCCGGCCACCGAAATGGCGCCCGGTACCCGCGCAGATGCCGAATCCACCGCTGAAACCTGAAACCGCTCGGCGAGCATCGAATTGCGCCCGAATTCCCCGTTTTCAGCACCTGCAGCGGTTGCCGCACGTGCTTGCCGCACCGCCTTCAGCCCTTGCCGCAGGCGCCTACAGCAGTTGCCGCCTCACTTTCCGCACCGCCAACAGCAGTTGCCGCGTCGCCAACAGCGGTTGCCGCACCCCCTTCAGCGCTGGCCGCACCGCCAACAGCAGTTGCCGCATCCCCAACAGCGGTTGCCGCGCCACCTACAGCGTTCATGCCCCCGACGTCCCCGAGCGTCACCCCGGTGGCGACGCCGCGTACCCGCGACGATCCGCATCCCGCCATCCTTACCGCACTTTCAGCAGGGCTGCGGTAGGAAGTGGCAAGCGAAACTCGTCATTTGGATCGCCTCGCCTCGCTACGCTCCTGGTCGAATCCCGCGCCCACGCGGCCACCTTCGGAGCACCTGATGACCACGAACATCCACCTCCACCACGCCCGCATCATCGACAACATCCGCGGCATCGTCCGGTCGGGCCACGGCGCGCTGGTCACCTTCGAGGGCTCGCCCGACGCCGTGCTCGAACTCGCGGGCCCGAAGGGGATGCACCCCGGCGGCGATCTGTGTGCCGCGCCCGTGCCCACGATCCGCCTCTGGGCGACCTGGGGCGGGGCACCGCTGGCCGTCGCAGCCGCGAACCAGAACTTCACCGTCGCACTCGGCACCGTCGCCGAGCGCGCCCGGCCTCTCGTCGGCAACGAGCATCCGGCACTCCTCGCCCTGCTCCTCGCCGTCCGCGAGGCCACCGACGGAATGCGCTTCCGTGTCCCGGTGGTCGGCGAAGTCGTGACCGAGGAGGGCGATCCGTCGCCCGCGGCTTGGTCGTCGTGCCTGCCGCTCGGCGCGTTGCAGGCCGCGATCCAGCGAGCCACCCGGATTCGCGTCGCCGCGTAGTGGCGGTGAGACATTATGTATAGTACAACCTGAATATCTCTGGAGTCCCCATGCCACTCGTTGGCGCCGCCTATCTCCGCTGCTCGGACCCTCGCCAGGACAAGAGCATCGAGCAACAAAAAGAGGAAATTTCCAAGCGTGCTGCCGCCGATGGCGTCGTGATCCCGCCCCAGAATTGGCTGATCGACGAGGGCATCAGCGGGCGTTCGACCAAGCGTCGAACTTCCTACCTCCAGCTCATCACCCGCGCCGAGGCGCAACGCGACGCGAGCCGGGCGAAGAAGCGCGGCGGCCCGCAGATCGACCGCCTGTACGTGTGGGCGTTCAGCCGCCTTGCGCGGAACATGTTCGACGCGCTGCGCGCCCTCGCGACGCTCGACGAGGCCGACATCGACGTAGTGTCCCTCACCGAGCCCGACGCGGGCGACCGCTCCTTCCGGAAGTTGATCCGCCCGATCCTTGCGTGGTTGGCCGAACGTTACAGCGAGGAGCTGTCCCGCAACGTCGTGCGCGGGATGCGGAGCCAAGCCGAGAAGGGCTTCTGGCAGTACGGGCACGCCCCGTACGGCTACGCCATCGACCGCAGCTCCGGGGGCCAGCGTCTCGTCGTCAACGACGACACCCGCGCCGCCTTCGACACGGTGAAGCGCATCTTCGCCGAGTACGCCGATGGTGCCGACGGCGGCATGCGCCTCGCCGAGCGCCTGACCCGCGAAGGTGTCCAGCCTCCCGGTCGGGCCGACATCGAACGCTCCTACGCGCCGGGTTGTTGGCGTCCGAAGCACATCCAGAACATCCTGACGTCGCCGACGTACTGCGGCCACATCGTCCACGATGGAAACGTGGTCGCGCTGGGGGCGCATGAGGCCGCGATCGACGACGCCACCTTCGAGCGGGTGCAGGCCAAGCGGGCGCTGCGTGACCGGAACCGCAAGGATGGCCAGGGCAACGGCGAGAGCCGGATGCGGATGGGCGAACACGGCCTGCTCACGCCGTGGCTTCGGTGTGGGACGTGCGGCGGCTCGGTGCGGGTGTGGCAAGGCGGGCAGAAGTCCAAGCCGACGTACCTGTACTACTGCGCGACGCGGCAGGAAAACCCGGCCGCTTGCTCAGGTGTGTCCATCCGGGTGGAGAAGCTCGACAAGCTGGTGATGGAGGTCATCGAGCAGCGCGTGCTCGCTCCCGAGAACGTCCACGCGCTCATCGCCGACACGCTGATGCGCCTCCAGGACACGAGCATCGACGAGACGGCCGCCGAGCGCGAGCGCCTCGTGGGCGTGATCGCTGACCTGGACAAGCGCATCCGGCTCACCGGGGCGCAGGTCATCAGCGGAGTGCTCGACGAAGCCGACGCCGTGGCCATGAACGCGCCCCTCCGCGCCCAACGCGACACCGCGAAGCTCCAACTTGCGGCGCTCCCCGCCCAGCGCGAGATGCCTCCCACGGACGAGATCGACGCGGATGCCTTCCGGGCGGCGGTGTTGGAGGCGTGGGCCGAGCGCCCCATCGAGGAACGTCGCGACGCCCTCGGTCAGTTGGTCGAGAAGATCACCCTCTCACCCGGCGGCGTGAAGATCACCTACGGCTATTGTCACCATGAACCCTCAGGCCCGCCAAACACCCCAACATCACTCCGCGAACCGTCGGCATCCAGCACCGCCGGGTCCCCCGCGTCGACCAACGGTGACCCCGGCGACAGGTGCAGGTCCCACTCCCCGGGGGCCGTGCCGTCGGTGTCGACGAACAACGGGTCCACCTCCAACACCGTGCTGCCGTCGACCTCGATGCTGCCATACAGCGAGGCGCTGGGTGCGTTCGCGTACACGTCGGCGTAGGACAGCGACAGCGTGCCGGTTCCCGACGCCGCGCCGCCCGACGCCCCCAGCGACGAGGCGGTGTTGGCGTAGAGCACGCTGTTGACCAGCGCGACGGCGCCGCCCCCGGCCAGGTGCAGCGCGCCGCCCTCCGCCGTCGTTGCCTCGGCGACGTTTCCCGCGAGAACGAGGTTCGAGCCCGACAGCACCCCGGCGTCCACCGCCGCGCCGCCACCGGTCGCCGTGGCCGAACACGACACTCGGTTCTGCACCACCACGACGTTGGTGAGGGTGGCCGAGCCGGCGTACACCAGCAGCCCGCCGCCGTTGCCCTGGCGGCAGTAGCCGTAGTTCCCGGCGATCCACCCCTGTGACATGTCCAGCGTGGACGCGTCGACGTACACCCCCGCGCCCGCCAGCGTCGACACCGTGTCGATGCTGTTGCGCAGCACGTCGACACCCTGCAGGGTGGCCGTGGCGCCGGCCGCCAGCGCGATGCCGAGACCGAAAGCGTCGGGGACCTCGGCATCGTCAGGCAGGTACAGGACGTTGTCGCTGACGGTACTGCTATTGGCCACCAGCCCGGCCCCGTTGACGTACACACCCAGGCCCACCACCCGACCGCTCTGGTTGACGGCCCCCTCGTTGGCGGCGACGGTCACCGACGACAGGGTGGCGCTGCCCCCCAGCACGGCCAACCCCGCGCCCGCGCACACGTTGCCCGCCGATAGGCAACGGTTGCCGGTGATTGTCACCCGCTCCAGGGCGGCGTCGCCGCCGTCGACCCGCACGCCCGCGCCCACCTCCGCCTCCCCACCCCGGACGGTCAGGTCGCGCAGCGCGCCGCCGGCGAACATCAGCACGGCCGGCCCGCTGCCCTCGATGATCGTGGCCCCCTCGCCCGCTCCCTGGATCGTCGCCGCGCCGGTAAGCGCCACCGGCCCCGGGTAGCTGCCCGCCGCCAGGCACACCAGGGCGTTGGCGTCGTGGCGCAGCGCCCGGTCGATGCTGTCGTAGTCGCCGGGCACGCGGTGGCCGCCGTCGACCAGGCCGTCGCAGTCGTCGTCGACCCCGTTGCAATTGTCGTCTGGACCGGTGGCCACGCAGTCGGCGGCGGTGTCGAGCGGGCCGGTGTCGATGCTGGTGTCGGCGCTGTCGGGTATGCCGTCGCGGTCGCGGTCCCCGGGGTTGCCGCTGCCACCCTCGCAACCCTTGCATCCCGCAGCAAAGACCAAAAATACGAAGGGGAGGACTCTCATCCTCCCCCACGTATCGCCCGGCTAGTCCTTGCGGAAGAAGCCGTGCCCGTAGGTCGGCACGTCGTAGTCGTCGGTGCCGATGCCACTGTTGAGGCCGGCCTTGCGACCACCCGACATCGGCGTCAGGTTGGCGTTGACCGCCCGCGCGATGCGCACCTCGGCGGGCACCGGCGGGGCCTGGCGGGCGCCGCGGGCCTCCTGGAAGCCGGTGGCGATGACGGTGACGTGGACCTCGTCGCCCAGGGCCGGGTCGATCACCAGTCCGAAGATGACGTTCTCGTCTTCCGCCGTTTCCTCCGACACCATCTGCGCCGCCTCGTTCACCTCGTAGATCGTGATGCCCGGCCCGCCCGTGAAGTTCAGCAAAACGCTGGTGGCGCCAGCGATGCTGATGTCGTCCAACAGCGGCGAGCTGATGGCGGCCTGGGCGGCGTCGACCGCGCGGTGACTGCCACTGCCCTTGCCCACGCCCATCAGCGCCCGCCCCTTGTTGGACATGATCGCGCGCACGTCGGCGAAGTCGACGTTGATGACGCCCTGGTCGTTGATGAGGTCCGAGATGCCCTTCACGGCCTGGAACAGCACATCGTCGGCCATCGCGAACGCCTCGGTGAACAAGGTCCGGTCGTCGACGATCGCCAGCAGGCGCTGGTTGGGGATGGTGATCAGGGTGTCGACGTTGCGCATCATCAGTTCGATGCCCTCGTCGCCCTGGCGGCGGCGCTTCTTGCCCTCGAAGGAAAAGGGGCGCGTGACGACGCCCACGGTGAGGGCGCCGAGTTCGCGCGCCACCTCGCACACCACCGGGGCCGCGCCGGTGCCCGTGCCACCGCCCATCCCGGCGGTGACGAAAACCATGTCGGCGCCCGCGAGGAGCTCCGCCACGCGGTCGCGATCCTCGAGGGCGGCCTCGCGACCCACCTCGGGGTCCGCGCCCGCCCCGAGACCCTTGGTGAGCGCGGCACCGAGCTGGAAGCGGCGGCTGGCCAGGGAGCGCTTGAGGTCTTGCGCGTCGGTGTTCAGCGCGATGAACTCCACGCCACTGAGGCCGGAGTTGACCATGTGGTTCACGGCGTTGCCGCCGCCTCCACCGACGCCGACGACTTTGATGCGGGCGCCAACGAGTTCATTCTCGACGATGTCAATCATGGGAAACC
>CAYHRZ010000407.1:0-5351 GCA_964359125.1 uncultured Klebsiella sp.
ACTGGGGCCACGATTGTCGTCGGACCCAAGGTGATGCCGTTCTTCAAGGGCGGGAAGGAATTGCGCGAGCGGGTGGAGGAAGGCGGGCGGTGATCCTCCCCCTCCTCGGACTGGCGTTGGCGGGCGACGTGTACATCAACGGCGTCAAGGCGGACGTGCTCCCCGTGATGACGATGGACGACGTCACCGTGCGCTTCGACCAGGGGGGCAACGTGTGGATCGACGCGCCGCTGTACCGGGTGACGGTGGTGGCCCCGGCCGCGAGCAGCGCGCCGCCCACCTACGCCGCGCCGCCGGCCTACGCCTCGCCGCCGGCCTACGCCGCGCCGCCGGCCTACGCCTCGCCGCCGACCTACGCGTCGCCCGGCAGCGCTGCGATGTCGCCCACGCAGCCCTCGTACGCGGCCCCGTCGACCGGCGCCCCGAGCGCTGCTGCGTACGCCGCGCCTACCGCGCCTACCGCGCCTACCGCGCCTACGGCGCCCGCGGTGGCGCCGGGCACCTGGTGGATGGTCACAGAAGACAACGATTCCAGCGGGCACGACGTGGAGGTGCTCATCAACGGCGCGCCGGTGCGACGCGTGCGATCCGGCGAGGGACAGGTGATCGTCGACGTGGGCGCCTGGTTGCGCCGTGGCCCGAACACCGTCGAACTCCGCGACCTGGGCACCCGCTACGGCGGCGGCGTCCTGGTGGTGTACGTGGGGCGCGGCACCGACGCGGGTGGAACCGTCCGCATGGACGCGCCCGACGTGCGGTTCACCCGCCGCGCCACGGATGCCGGGAGCGGCAGTAGTACGAGCACGAAACAATTCACCGTCTCCGTGCCTTGACGCGTCAATAAAATTTGCTACGCTGCGGGACATGCCGGTGGGCGGTCGCCCGCACTCCGGCTGGCTCCCCGCTCCGCGCCGTTTCCCGGGAACGTCGCACCCGCTCCCCGCTGCCCCCTTCCTCCCCCCTCGCCCCCGCCCTCGGCAGCCCCGCCGTCTCCTCCCCGGAGTCTCCCCTGCCTCCTGCATCCGTGCACGGTCCCGGCAAGCGGACCTATGTCCTCGACACCAACGTCCTCCTCCACGACCCCGGCGCCCTGTTCGTCTTCGACGAACACGACCTGGTGCTCCCGATCACGGTCTTGGAGGAGATCGACAAGTTCAAGAGGGAGCTGAACGAGCGGGGCCGAGCGGCCCGAACCATCTCCCGGCAGCTCGACGACCTGCGCGAACAGGGCGACCTCCGCCGCGGCGTCCCGATGCCCGGCGGCGGTGCCTTGCGCGTCGAACTCGGCGAGCCGGGGGACCACGGTGAGTTGTTCGCCGGGGCCCTGGACACCGCCGACAACACCATCCTCCGCATCGCGATGCGCGTGAAGGGAGCGGCCAGCGGCGACAACACCGTCGTCTTCGTCAGCCGCGACACCAACATGCGGATCAAGGCCGAGGTGCTCGGCATGCATGCCGAAGACTTCGAGCACGCCCACGTTGAACTCGACGAGGCCTACACCGGCGTCGTGGAGAGGGAAGTCGAGGCCGACGCGGTCAACGAGATCTACCAGCGTGGCTACATCCTCGAAGACGATGCCACCACGGTGTGCCCCAACCAGTTCGTGATCCTCAAGAACGCGAGCAACCCCGGGCAGACGGCGATGGCGCGGTACGACCAGCGTCAGAAGCGGCTGGCGCTCGTGGGACGTCACAAGGAAGGCGTCTGGGGCATCTTCGCGCGCAACCGCGAGCAGCTGTTTGCCCTGGACTTGCTGCTCGACGACAGCGTGACCCTCGTGACCCTCGACGGCATGGCGGGTACGGGCAAGACCCTCCTTGCCATGGCCTGCGGACTGAAGCTGGTGGCGGACGACAAGCGTTATCGGCGCCTGGTGGTGGCGCGACCGGTCTTCCCCCTCGGCAAGGACATCGGCTTCCTGCCCGGCTCGCTGGACGAGAAGCTCAACCCCTGGATGAAGCCGATCTTCGACTCGCTCGACCTGCTGTGCGGTAGCGAAGACACTGCGGGCACCGGCCACGAGCGGGGCGGCGGCGCTGCGCGCAACGGCAACAAGCCGCACGTCCCCAACTACCAGGCCCTTCTCGACCAGAAGATCATCGAGGTGGAGGCGCTGACGTACATCCGAGGCCGGTCCTTGCCGCGGCAGTACCTCGTGATCGACGAGTCGCAGAACCTCACGCCCCACGAGGTGAAGACCGTCATCACGCGCGCCGGGGAGGGCACGAAGGTTGTGCTCACCGGCGACCGGTACCAGATCGACAATCCCTACGTCGACGCCACCAGCAACGGCTTGTCCTACGTGGTGGAGCGCTTCCGCAACTCGCCCATGGCGGGCCACGTGACGCTCCGTAAGGGCGAGCGCAGCGCGCTCGCGGAGGCGGCGGCGGCGCTCTTGTGACGGTGTACCGTCACAGCGTCCTGCCGTCGACGCAGGTCGAGGCCCGGCGGATGGCCGCGGCGGGCGCGCCTCACGGCACCGTGGTGGTCGCTGACGCGCAAACCGCGGGCCGAGGTCGCCTCGGCCGGACCTGGTCCTCGGCACCCGGCGAGAACCTGCTCCTCAGCGTCGTGCTCCGCCCGGCGGTCCCCGTGCGCGAGGCGCCACTGTTGACGCTCGGTGCGGCGGCCGGTGTCGCGACGGCGCTGGATGTCCGCGTGAAGTGGCCCAACGACCTTGTCGACGACGACGGCCACAAACTCGGTGGCTTCCTCGCGGAGTTGGAGACGGCCGGTGACCGGGTAGCCCACGTGGTCCTCGGTCTGGGCCTCAACGTGAACCAAGTGGAGTTCGCCGCCCTCCCCAACGCCACGTCGCTGCGCCGCCTGCGCGGCCAGCCGCTCGACCGCGACGACGTGCTGGACACCGCCGTCCGCGCCATCCTGGCCTGGTGCACCCACCCCGGTCGCCTCGACTTGTGGCGCGAACGGGCCCACACCCTGGGCCGGTGGGTCACGGCCGGAGCGGTCGCGGGCATTGCCACCGAGTTGCGCGACGACGGCGCGCTCGTCGTCGGGGGCACCGTCGTAACCGCCGGCGAGCTAGGGGTCGGAGGTTAAGCGTTAAGCCTTTCCCTGCCGTCCGCACGGGCGCCCGCCCGCCGCAAGCGACTACCCGCCCACAACCTCGATCACGGCCCCCGCCTGGGCCTCGATGACCCGGGTCTCGGTGGCGTAGCCCGGCGCGAACCGCAGGGCCTCGCCGGGGCCGAGCCCCAGCCAGTTGCACAACAGGGCTCGGATCGGGCCCACGTGGGTGACCACGACCACGCGGCCCTCCAGGGGCCCGAGCGCCTGCCAGTGCGCGACCACCCGCGCCGCGGCCTCCCCCCAGGTCTCCCCGCCCGTCGGCCGCCCGCCCACGTAGTCGTTCCAGTAGGCCGTCACGGCCGCCCCGTCCTGTCGCGTGAGATCTTCCCAGGTTCGTCCTTCCCACTCGCCCATGTCCTGCTCGCGCAGGGCGGGCTGGAGCTCCGGGGTTCTGCGGAACAGGGCGGCGAAGGCGCTACACCGCGTCAGGTCCGAGCTCAGCACCCGGTCGGGCCGGCCGAACGCCGCGAGGAATCGCTCGGCCGCGGCCCGCGACTGTGACTGCCCACGCGCGCTCAACCCGACGTCGGCTTGTCCCCGGCACACCCGCGCGGACCCGGTCTCGACCTCGCCGTGCCGGAACAGGTGGACCCGCGCTACCCGGGAGGAGGGGATGATGCCCATGGTCGCGGCGTCGAACACGAGCGCACCTCGAAGATCGTGCCCGCGTTAACGCTCCGGGGGGAGGTTGAGCCGTGGTCCTGGCGGTCGACGTCGGCAACACCAAGACCGCCGTGGCGCTCGTCGAGGGCTCCACGATCCGCGCTAGGGCGCAGTGGCCCACCGACCAGACGGGCGCCGCGGTGTTCGAGGGTGCGCTCGGGCGCGCACCGGGGGCCGAGCGAATCGTCGTCGCGACGGTCGTGCCTCGCGCTCGGCGAGCGTGGGACGACGTCGCGACGTGGTTGTCGTTGCCGATTACCGTCCTGTCCCGTGGGGACCAGGTTCCCGTGACCTGCGACGTCGACGAGCCAAGCAAGGTGGGTGTCGACCGCCTCGTCAACCTCCTGGGCGCCGCGCTCGACGACGCGCCGCCGCTGGTGGTGGTCGATCTCGGCACCGCCACGACCATCGACGCGCTGGACCGGTCGGGGCACTTCGTGGGGGGCGCGATCCTCCCGGGCGCGGGCACCGCGATGCGGGCGCTCGCGGCAAGCACCGCGCAGCTCCCGGAGGTTCGGCTGGTCGCGCCGCCGAGCCCGATCGGTCGGAACACCGCGCACGCCATCCAGTCCGGCGTGGTGCTCGGCTACGCCGGTGGCATCGACAGCTTGGTCGCGGCGATCTCGCGGGAGTTGGGGGGCGCGACGTGCGTGGCGACGGGGGGACTCGCCGCCGTGTTCGCCCCCCACTGCCGGTGTTTCCACCGGGTTGACGATACGATCACCCTGCGGGGCATCGCCCGCGCGTGGGAGTTGGCCCGATGAGCGAGATCCCGTGGCATTCACTGGGCATTCCGGAAGACCTTCGCTACAACCTGTCGCCGAGCGCCCCGCGTTCCGCGCGGCTCGAAGCCGCCCGTGGCCACGTGCCCTGCGCTCCGGAAGTGCAATTGGCGATGCTCTACGTGTCGGCGGCGTCGGGCGACGCGGAGCTACGCGACATGGCCGTCGCCACGCTCCGCGCGTTGCCCCGACTCCCCGAGGCCATCGGCTCGCGCGCGCACGGCAAGGTGCTAGAATTCGTGGCCGAGTTCGTGCCCAGCCCCGAGCTCGATCGGCTCATCGCCCGCCACAAGAACACCAACGACCGCACCGCCGCGCTGGTGGCCTCCCGGGCGGACGCGGACCTGGCCGAAGAGATGGTCGACGATCACGAGCGACTGTTGATCACGCCGGACGTGCTGGTGTCGCTGCACGGGAACCCCAACACGCCGCAGCCAGCCCTCGAACGCGGCATCGCTTTCCTCCGGATGCAGGGCTGCCTCCCCGCGATGCCGGGTGCTCGCGGAGCCGGTGCCGCCCCTCCGGCGGCCGCCCCCGCGTCGAGCTTCGACCTCGACGCCGAGATCGAGGCCGCGCTGGCGGGCAAACCCTCGCCGGCATTGGAAGCGAGGCAGCACCTGGCGATGTTCGACCTCGACCGCGTGGTCACCGGTGGCCCCGTGGCGGGATTCTCGTTCGACTTCAAGAGCGACGACGACTTTTCGCTGGATCTCCTCGAGGACGGTGGCGGCGACGCGCCTCCCGAGGTCCGCCTGCGCCTCGGTGAAATTCCGCCAGTTCGCCTCCCCCCATTCCTGCCATCGCTTCGCCTGC
>CAYHRZ010000408.1:0-5349 GCA_964359125.1 uncultured Klebsiella sp.
CGGCCCAGGCCCCGGAAGCGTCGGCTGTCGCCGTGACCTCGCCCCGGTGCCCGGCCCACCCGACGTCGGGGTGGCGGAAGCGAAGGCCCACGCCCACGCCGCTGAGCGGCGCGTAGCTCAACAGCAAGAAGGTGCTCCAGGTGCGCGCCTCGGCGACCTCGGCCCAGCCCTCCCGCGCGCGGAGGAGCCGGCGGGCCACCAGCGGCGCGTAGGCGGGGTCCTCCGCCCAGGGAGCCAGCACCGTCGCCACCCGGGCGGGGTCGCCGCCGGCAAAGCTGGGCACCAGCAACGCCTGGTCGGCCCGCGCCACGGCGCAGGCGGCCTCGGTCTCCGGGCACGCCGCCAGTCCCCGGTTCCACGCCGGCTCGTGCCAGAAGGGGCCGAAGTTCCCCTCCACGTGCACCAGTCGCAGGTGCGCCATCGCCACCACGGCATGCTCGGCGGGACCGGGGGACTCGGCCGACTCGGCCAGGCGCAGCGCCGCTCGCCAGGCGCGTACGCCCTCCGCCCGGGACCCCCGGGCGAAAGCCAGGTCGCCGGCCTCCAGGGACTCGACGATGGACGGTAGCTCCTCCACGCCGCGCCTCTAATGTGCTCTCGGCCCGGCGTTTCACGTTACCAGATCGCAAGGTAGAACCATGCTGTCGGTGGGCGACTACATCGAGCCCTTCGAAGTCGAGGTCTTGCTCGGCCGAGGAGCCATGGCCACCGTGTGGGGCGTACGGCGCCGCGACACCGGCGGGCGCTATGCCCTCAAGGTCCTGGCGGCGGGGGGCGAGCGGCTCCGCGAGCGCTTGGCCCGCGAGGCGCGAGCACTCCTCTCGATGCGCCACCCGAGCGTGGTGTCGCTCACCGACCTCGTCGACGTCCGGGGGCACCCGGCCCTGGTGATGGAGCGGGTCGACGGGCTCACCCTGGAGCAACTGCTGGCCCGCGAGGTGCTGGACTACGCCGTGGTCGACCGCCTCTTCGGCCAGGTGCTCGACGGCGTGGAGGTGGCCCACGACCGGGGCCTGGTGCACCGCGACATCAAGCCGAGCAACGTGCTGGTCGCCGTGGTCGACGGGCTGCGCCTCGCCAAGGTGAGCGACTTCGGCCTCGTCAAGGCGCTCCGACCGCCACCTGGCGAGGGCGCGCTCACCCAGGCCTTCGAGGCGCTGGGGACACCCGGCTACGTGGCCCCGGAACAACTGCTGCACGCGGCGGGTGCGGACACCCGCGCCGACGTGTTCTCGCTGGGCTGCCTGCTGTACCGGATGGTGGCGGGACGGGCCCCCTTCCCAGGGGAACTAAACGCGTCGATCGTGGCGAGCTCCCGGGGGGAGTACCCACCCCTCGCCCACGTCGTGGCCGACGTGCCCCCGGCCTACGCCGAGGCGGTCGATGTTTGCCTGCGACCGGACCGAGAGGATCGGCCGCCGTCGGTGTCGGCGCTGCGCGCTCTGGTCCAGCGCGGGCCTGTCGCCCGCCGCTCCACGCCCTCGGGCGGCCTCGACGCCGGGCCGGAGGCGCTGTCACTGGGAGGCCTGGCGAGCGCCATCGACGCGGTCGACGCCCCCACGTCCCAGCGCCCCGGCGAGCGCGATCCAGGGTATGATCCCCGGGTGCGCCGCGGCCAGTCCACCGTCGAGTACATGCTCACCATCTCGGTGATCAGCATCGCCATCGCGGCGGTGATCCTCGCCCTCGGCTCGGCGATGCAGGCCAGCGCGAAGTCGCTCGGCGCGTCGATGGCCACGTCGCTCACGACCGACGGCGTCCAGTAGGCACCGGGCCCGGCCCACCGCGCCCGCCCACCGTGCCGTCCCGCACCGCCAGCCGCCCGCTCAGGCTCACTGCCAGGGCGAGGGCGCCGGCTCCGGGGCGAGCGTGGGCACCGGGGGCGGCGCCTGGCCGCCTTCGAGCGCGCCACCGATGATGATGAACTCGACGCGGCGATTGTTGAGGCGGCCTTCCTCGGTGCGGTTCGTGTCGATCGGGCGGGTCTCGCCGTAGCCGATGGTCACCATCCGGGGGGCGGCGACCCCCTTGCCGAGCAGGTACTCGAACACCGAGTCGGCCCGGTTCTTCGAGAGCTTCTGGTTGCCGTTGTCGTCGCCCACGTTGTCGGTGTGGCCGCCGATCTCCACCTTGAGCTTGGGGTAGTCCTTCATGACTTGGGCGACGTCGTCCAACACCGGGAAGCTGTCAGCCAAGATCGTCGCTTTTCCAGTGGCGAAGTTGATCCGCTGCTTGATGACGATCTGCTCGGACGTGATCTCCACCCGGGAGGGCTTGGCGTCGGGGCAGCCGTCGACGTCCAGGTACCCGTTGACCACCTCCGCTTGGTCCGGGCACTGGTCGATGCCATCCGGCACACCATCGCGGTCCCGGTCCCGGCTGGGACACCCGCCCTCCAACGCGGCGCCGGCCTCGTTGGGGCAGGCGTCCTGCGCGTCGACCACGCCGTCGCGGTCGTTGTCGTCGTCGGGGCAGCCGTCGCCGTCGTCGAAGCCGTCTCGGTCCTCCGCCTGGAGCGGGCAGCGATCGGCGCTGTCGGCCACGCCGTCGTTGTCGTTGTCGAGCTCCGGGCAGCCGTCCGCGTCCTTGAACGCGTCGAGGTCCTCGGGCACCTCCACGCAGAGGTCGTCGGCATCGGGCACGCCGTCGCCGTCTCGATCGGTGCTGGTGACCACCTTGGGCGCGGGCGCGGGCGTGGCCTTCGGCGGGGGCGGCGCGTCGACCGGGCAGGTGGCCGCCACGGCCGCGTGCTGCCGACCGGAGGACAGGTGCTCGCGGGCACGCCGCGCGTCGCCCTCCTCGAACTCCACGCCGGCGAAGGCCAGGTTCGCCTCGGCGAGGGCCAGGTCCACCGGCTTGCAGTGCAGGCGCGAGCGCGCGTCGGCGATCTCGCGCTGCAACGAGTCGCGCTCGAGCTGGAGGGTGGCGACGGGCACGCAGGCGACCGCGAGCGGCAACAACGCGAGGAAGGACCAGAGGGGGAGGCGCATCAGATCTCGTCCAGGTCGATCTGGTCCAGGGTGTTTTCCTTCTGCTCCTCCTTGGGCCGCTCGATGCGCTCCTCGGGGACAATGTCGTCGTCGTACTCGCGCTCGGCATCGCTGGTGTTTTCCAGGGCGCGCTGCGCGTACTCCATCGAGGTCTTGGCGAGTCGCTCGGAGACCTGGTACTCGCTGTAGGTGTTTTCCTCGCGGGCCTTTTGCAGGTAGGCGCGCGCCAGCGTGTACTCGTAGGCGGACTTCTCCTCGGCACCCGCGTCTTGTGCCTTCACCACCGCGCGCTCCGCGTTCAGCAGGACGTAGGCCGAGCGAACCGCGCAGCCGGACAGCAGCAGGGGAACCAGGGCGAGTGCCAAGCGCATCCCCTCCGTCTAATCAATCCGCGCCGGGCTGGGGCGGTAGCTCGAACACCGCCATGCGGAAGGTGCTGGGCGCTCGCTCGGGCGGCAGGTCGGCGGGCTGCGACGTCCACGGCACCAGGTCGCCCGACGTGGGCACGCCGAACACCGGGTTGGCCGGGTCTCCCTGGTGAAGCTCGCCATACTGCACCGGCGTGAGCCCCAGGCTCGCCGAGATCCGATCCACGGCGCTGGCGTAGAGGCGAGCGCCCCGCACCGGATCCACGAGGTAGTACCCCCGTTCGTGTACGATGATGCGTTGGTAGTTCGCCGACTTCGCCCAGCGCCGCGTGGTCTCCAGCGAGAAGCCGAGCAGGGCGGCCGTGTCGGGATGCGTCGAGAGTTCGGCGAAGGCCTCCGGCACGTCGCCGACCACCACGTCGGGGCGGGCGAGGTAGCGCAGCCGGGCGGCCCTCTCGCTGAGCTCGGTCTTGTCGCGAGCGAACGGTGGAATCGCCCCCGGCGAGGCCCAGGAGCGGAACACCTTCTGGCGGTGAATGACTTGGTAGTAGCACATCAGGTCCTGCTGCTGGTCCAGCGGCAACTCCACGATGCCCGAGAGCGCCGTGGCGTCGATCTCGTCGGCGTAGTACTCAGGAACGACGATGCGATTCGCCTTGATCGGCGAACGCAACTCGCGGCTGTCGGCCGCGCCCTCGCTCACCGCGCCGCGACCCCAGCGGTACATCGGTTGCAACGTGGTGGCGACCATCACCAGGGGCGCCAGCCACACCCGCCCCGGGAAGCGCGCGACCCCCATGGCCAGGAGCGCGACCGAGGCGACGACCACCAGCGAGGCGAGCCGGTAGGGAGCAAACATTCGAGACATTCCAGGTACGTACTGGAACATCAGCGTAAACGGCAGGCGAACGACGTACTCACCGGCCACCCGCGTGACCTCGCGGTTGTCGCCGACGCCCACCCGCAGGAAAGGGCCAAGCGTGCCGAGGTAGAAGACGAGCCAGATCGCGAGCCAGGGCCAGGCCCGGCGGCGGTTCAGCGCGGGTACCAGGCCGAAGGCAACCACGGTGAGCGGCAAGGCCTCGTTCAGCCGCGGGTCGAAGGGGTAGGTGGCGCTCCAGGACGAGCCGATGGTACGGTTGATACTCGCAAGTACGTTTTCGGCGTAGGTTTGAGGTCGCAGGGGCGCATGCGAGATGGTGTCGTAGGAGGGGAACGGTAGAAAGAATGTCATTTCCGGCAGCAAGGGCCGGCCGGAGGCGCTCGCCCCCGCCTGGTCGGCCGCGCCGCTCGGCTGTCCCGAGTCGCCCACGAGGTACGCGACCATGAAGGGGCCGGCCGACACCGTCACACCCAAGACGAAGCCCACCGCGGCCCTGACCAGCGGCGCCCACCGCAGGTAGCGACGCTCGGCCACCACGGACTTCACGATCCAGAACGCGGTGAACATGGCCGCGAAGAGGCCATAGAACCAGTACCAGGCCCCCGCGAGTCCCAGCGTGACGCCCGCCGCGATGCCGGCGGGTTAATTGCGCGGGCGCACGGCCCGGTCCAGGACCGGTGGGTACAGCAACAGCCACCACAGGATGGCCTGCCGCAGACCGGAGGCCTTCACCTCGAGCAGCGTGATGGGGTTGATGACCGCCACCGTCGAGGCGGCCAGGCCACCGGCGATGCTCCCGGAGAAGTACCGGCCCAGGGCGTAGCCACAGAGGCCGTTGAGCGCCATGATCCCGAGGATCTTGGCGTTGTACGACAGGGGGAATCCGAGGGCGCGGTCCAGTGGGTAGGAGATCGCCAGCACGTCGAGGATGTTGCCGGTCTCGGGGTAGCGGCCGAGCGACACGAAGTTCAGCCACACGTCGATGGGCCCCATCTCACTGGCCGACAGCGCCTCTAGGGTCTGGAAGTGCCAGTCGTAGCGCCACAACCAGCCCCGCGGGGCGCCGCCGCGCGGCGCCGGGAGGTCGGATCGGGGGAGCGTGGTGGAG
>CAYHRZ010000409.1:0-5339 GCA_964359125.1 uncultured Klebsiella sp.
TGTACCGGATTTCGATGCCCACGAAGTCGCCCCCGGGCTGGGCTGCTGCCCGGGCGGCGAGGTGCCGCCCGTTGCCCCGCCCCAGCTCCACGTGCAGCGGCGCGGAGCGCCCAAAGTTCTCTGCCCAGCGACCCCGCCAGCCGGGGGCGTCCTCGGCCGCCAACAGCAGCGGCCCGAAGCAGCCCACCCGGTCGCGGTAGGGGTTCACCTCCGGCCGGTGACCTTCCCGGTGGGGCTTCTCGGCGAACGCGGGTGCGCCGGGCGCGGGGCGGCGGTTCACCGGATCAGGCCTTGTTGGCGATCCACGCGCTGCCGTCGGCGTAGAGCTCCTTCTTCCACACCGGCACGCGGGTCTTGAGCTCGTCGATCGCGAAGCGGTTGGCCTCGTAGGCCTCCGCCCGGTGGGCCGCCCCGGTGGCCACCACCACGCTGGGCTCGCCGATGGCGCACGGTCCGGTGCGGTGGACGATCGACACCGCCACGCCGGGCCAGCGCGTGCCAGCCTCGCGCGCGATCGCCTCCATCTCCCGCAGGGCCAGCGGGGCGTAGGCGTCGTAGAACAGCGACACCACCTGCTTGCCGTCGTGGTGATCCCTCGCCACGCCCTCGAACACCAGCACCGCGCCGTGGCGCGGGCCGCGCACGCTCGCGGCCACGGCGGGCACGTCGATGGCGACGTCCAAGAGGGCGATCACCCGCCCCCCACCGGCGGGAGGAATACCAACTCGTCGCCGTCGGCCAGGGTCGTGCCCGGGGGCACCCGCTCGGCGTTGACCGCGAAGGCCACCGGCAAGGCGACCGGCAGTCCCAGCGCCGCGTAGGCGCCGGCGGCGGTGATCCCGGGGGCGAAGTCGACCACTTCTTCATCTTTGTGCGCGTGGTCGCGCAGGGAGGCGAAGTAGCGGACCACCACCTTCATCGGCCGCCGTTAACGTGTCGGCAGATGTGGTTCCTCTTCTGGCTGGGCTGCGCGGGCAACGACGAGCCGGTCGTGCGTGCGGTCCCTTCGCCCGCCAAGCCGGTCACCGCGGAGCAGATCGCGGAGAAGCGGGAGGCCGATGCCACGCGGACGTCGCCCCGCAACCTCGAGGTCAACTACGAGAAGCCCGACGGCGTCTACATCGACGTGCACTTCCTGGGCGGTCGTACGGTCGAGCAGGTGGCCCACGTCATCGTGGCCCAGTTGGGCGCCGGTCAGGGCGAGACGGACCTCTTGGAGGGCAAGCGGGAATACCGCTACGAGCGGGGCACGCTCACCACCGTGCGCGGGGCGATCATGGTGATCGACGTGCCCTTGCCGGAGCCCATGCGTCGCAGCGAGGCCATGGCCGCCTGCGGGTTCATGGCGCTGGTCGACAAGTATCTCTCGTTTTCACGGGAGTTTAGGGTCACACAGTTCCAGGACTTTCGTAGGGTTGTGCTGCACCGGGCGGAACCCGGGAGCGAGTTCATCGTCCGCCTGACCGCGTACAAGCGGCAGCAGGGAGCCTCGGGGCGCGTCCTCGACGACTGAGCACGCGGCGCCTTGCCCTCGGCCCCCAGCGGGGTGTAAGCTCCGGGGGAGTCTTGGGGACTTCGCTGCCCGCGAGGCCCCGCTCGGCTCCGCGAGGTGCGCGTGTTGTGGTTCCCGTGGACATTGAGTGCCTGCGACGGCATCGACTACGGGTTCCAGGATCCCGACGAGGAGGCTCCGCCCGAAGTGTGGGTGGAGGAGACCTTGCACCAGGGGGCGGCGCCCCCGGTCGACGTGCTGTTCGTGGTCGACGGCACCGGCAGCATGGCCGAGGAGCAGATGGCGCTGGCGGCGGCCGCCAACGACTTCGTCGCAGCACTGGAGGGGGAGCGACTGGCCTGGCAGGTGGGGGTCACCAGCACCGACCCGGCCGACGGCGGCGCGCTGGCAGGCCGCCCCTGGATCCTGACGCCAGGCGCGGAGGCGCCGGGCGCGGCGCTGGCGGCGGCGCTGGAAGTAGGCGCCGACCGGCCTCCGCCCAGCGCGGGGCTCGACGCGGTGGCTCTGGCCCTCGCCGACGCCCAGGGGCTCAACGTCGGCTTCCGGCGCGAAGGCGCGGCGCTGCACGTCGTTTTCGTGTCGGATGGTGACGACGAGAGCGGAGCGGTGCTCGGCGCGGACCCGGTCACGGCCTTCCTCGACCTGCTCCAGGCCCAGGCCGACTGGGCCGGGCAGCCGGCCTGGGCCAGCGCCGTCGTCGGCGATGCGCCCAGCGGTTGCGACGGTGAGACCGGCAGCGCCCAGGCAGGTACGCGCTACCTCGCGGTCGCGGCGGCCACGGGCGGTAGCACCGCCAGCATCTGCGCGCTCGACTTCGGCCCCGTGGCGGCGGCGTTGTCGGCCCTCTCCGGATCGGGGTCGACGCGCTTCGCGTTGCAGGCCACGCCGGCGGAGGGCACCGTGACGGTCGAGGTCGCTGGCGAACGGGTGACCGCCTACGACGTGGACTACGACGAGCCCGCCGTGGTCTTCACGGTGGCGCCGGCGGCCGAGGTCCAGGTCACCGTGAAGTACCGCCTGGCGGAGTCCTCGTGATCGTGCTCGCCCTGCTGGCCACGGCCCACGCCTCGGAGGCGGTGGTCGCCTGGGACCTCGAGCAGGACGACGGGGGTTTCGTGCCCGGCGGCGACCTCTTGCAGTGGAAGTGGGGCCGGGTCCTCGCCGGTCCCGGCAGTGGCTACGACGGCGAGAACGCCTGGGGCATCGGCCTCGGCGGCCCCTACCTCAACGACGCGGTCGAGTACTTGGAGATCCCTGTCCCGGACCTCTCGTCCGTCGCGGCGCCGTCCCTGCACTTCATGCACTGGTACGCCCTCGGTGCAGGCGACACCGGCGCCGTGGAAGTCGACGGCGGCGGCGGCTGGGTCACGGTCGACCCGGTCTACGGCTACCCCGACCACGTGGCCTGGTCCGGCAGCTCGGGCGGGTGGGTCCCGGTGACGGTGAACCTCGACGGCCTCGGTCCCTCGCCTCGCGTCCGACTGGTTTTCTCGGCTGACACCTCGGGCGTCGGCACCGGTTGGTTCGTGGACCAGGTGGGCATCTGGGACGGCGACATCACGGCACCCCGGGTGTCGGCGCTGGATGAACTCGCCGACACCGAGGACCTCGACGGTCCCTACGCGGTCGCGGCGCAGGTCGACGACGACAGCGGCGTGGCCGGGGTCGACCTGTTCTGGTCGGTCGGCGGCACCGAGAGCAGCGCGCCGATGACCAACGACGGCCCCGGCAGCTACGAGGGGACGATTCCGGGGCAAGCTCCTGACACGGTCGTCGAGTACTGGGTGGTCGCGACCGATGGCGCGAACGAGGCCCGGGCCCCGGTGGCGTCGGCGCTCGACTTCCGCGTGTACCTGCCCGCACCGACCGGCTTGATCGGCCCCGGCGGGCGGGTCGTGGCCACCTCGGCGATCTTGAGTTGGACCGCCCCGGTCTCGATCCACCCCGTCCTCGGCTACGAAGTTTTCGTGGGCGACACCACCGTGGCGGCGGCGGCGGGCACCAGCGCGGAGGTCGCGTTGACCGGCACCGACGACACGTTCACCGTGCGCGCCCTGTACGCGGCGGGGTTGGGCGACCCCTCGGACCCACTGACGGTCGACGCGGTGATCCCGGCGATCGTGTCGTTGGACCCCGCAGAGGCCTTCGCCGGTGACCACTTGCGGGTCGAGTTGGCGGGTGACTACCTGCTCCTCGTGGAAGGAGGGGTGTCGCTGGACCTCGGCGCCGGGGTGGAGGTCTCGTCGTTGTCGGTCCGCGACGTCGACCGACTCGTGGCCGACGTCCGCGTGAGCGACGATGCCTCGCCCGGCGCTCGCTCGGTGACGGTGAGCAGCAGCGTGGGCGTGGTGACGCTCGACAGTGGATTCTCCGTGCGCGCCGCGTCCGAGCGCCCGCAGCTGGTGGCGGTGGAGCCGGCACGGGTCACGCAGGGCGACGAGGGCGAGATGGTGATCAGCGTCGCCGGCGACGTGGGCGACGAGGTCACAGTCGATCTCGGTCGCGACATTGTCGTACAGTCCGCGCAGCGCGACGGCGACCAGATCGTCGTCAGCTACGCCGTCGCGCCCGGCGCCGCCCTCGGCGACCGCTCGGTGGTGGTCGACGACGGCACGCGGGTGCTCACGGGGCTGTCGATCGAGGTGCGCGACTGGTCGCCGGCGCCACAGCGGACCTGCGGGGTGGAGACCGGCGCCCTGGGTTGGCTCGGCGTGGTGGTGGGACTGCTGGCGGGCCGGCGGCGACCGGGCCCGGTTGGCCTCAAGGCTGAAAGCTGAAAGCTGAAAGCTGACCGCTACCCTAACACGGGTCGTTCGCGACGCCCGGCGTGCCCCGGTTCCCCGAGTAGTAGAGCGTGGTACCCGTGCACCAACTGGTCGCGTCGTCGTTGGCGGTGGCGTCGAGCAGCGTGGGGTCCAGCGTGAGCGAGTAGCCGGCGGTGCCCGGCCAGCCAGATCCTGAGAGGTACTCCACGGCGTCGATCTCGCGCACCGTGTCGCCGATGGCGATCTCGTCGGCCCCGTTGGCCAGCACCAGGGCCGACATGATGTAGTCCTCGTCGACGTCGCCGTTGTACAGGCCGATGCCCGACTTGACGATCACCACGTAGCCCCCGGCGGGGACCACGAGGTCGTCGTCGATGGTGGCGTAGTCGAGGTCCCGGTCGTATACCTCCCAGCCGCAGAGGTTCACGGCGCTGCTGCCGGGGTTGTAGACCTCGAAGTACTCGGCGTAGGTGTCGGACAAGGGGGTGGCTGGGTCCTTCATGATCTCGGAGATCACGAGGTCGCCGGCGGCGAGTACGCCCTCGTCGCACACCGCGTCGCAGTCGTTGTCGACTGCGTCGCGGACCTCGGCGGCCCCCGGGTACACGCTGTCGTCGGTGTCGTCGCAGTCGGTGCCGCCGTAGTCTTCCGACAAGAGCCCGTCGTAGTCCTGGTCGTAGTCGCTGAGGCCGTCGCAGTCCTGGTCGGTACCGTCGTACCAGACCTCGGCGTCGCCGGGTGACACGCCGCTGTCGTAGTCGTCGCAGTCGTCGCCGCCGTAGGTCTCGCTGTCGTAGCCGTCGGCGTCGCGGTCGTAGTCGCTGTCGCCGGCGCAGTCGCTGTCGACCCCGTCGTACCAGGAGTCGGCCGCGCCCACGTAGGTGCTGCTGTCGGCGTCGTCGCAGTCGGTGCCGCCGTAGGTCGTGCTGCGGTAGTCGTCGCCGTCCTGGTCGTAGTCGTTGGCCCCGTCGCAGTTGGCGTCGGTGCCGTCGTACCAGGCGTCGGTGGCCCCGGGGTACACGCTGGCGCTGGTGTCGTCGCAGTCGGTGCCGCCGTACCGG
>CAYHRZ010000410.1:0-5329 GCA_964359125.1 uncultured Klebsiella sp.
GGGGTCTGGGGGGCTTCCGCTCCGCGCGCATCCGCACCTTCGCCAACTCGCCGGTGAGCGCGCCCAACGGCAAGGTTGCCACCGCCGTGATCGACAACCTGGGCTCACGACAACGCCGCCGGGTGAAGATCACCCTCGGCCTGACCTACGACACCCCCCGCGGGCGGCTGCACGCCTTCGTCGACGGCGTGCGCGCGGTGGTGAGGGCTCACCCCCGCGTGAGCCCCGAGGTGCAGAAGATCCACTTCACCAACTTCGGCGGGTCCTCCCTCGATATCCTCGTGTACTTCTTCCGCGACGTGCCCAACTGGCACGAGGAGCTGGCCGCCCGGGGGAGCTCCTCGCCGAGTTCCTGCGCGTCGCCGAGACAACCGGCGTGAGCTTCGCCTTCCCCTCGCGGAGCGTGTACGTGGAGAGCATGCCCTCGCCCACCGCGTGACCCACGTCGAGCTGACGGCCGCCGGCTCGCCGGAGGCCAAGGTTCACCTCGACGCGATGTTGCGCGCCCTGCAGGACGCGCTGCGACTCCCACCGGTGTGGAACGCCCCGATGGTCGCGGCTGTCGACCGCGCTTTCGCCGCCTACGACGCGTACATCGCCCTGGTCGTGGCACGCCACCCGGTGTCGTGTGCCCAGGGCTGCACCGCCTGCTGCCACGACAACCCCCGCAACCTCACCGGCGTGGAACTTCGCCGCCTGCACGACGCGGTGATGGCCTTGCCCGGCGCGGGTTCCACGATGTCGAAGTTCTCGGCGCTGGCGGCACAGAAGGCCGACCCCGAGGCCTGGCGCAAGCGCGGCGTGCCCTGCCCGCTCCTGCGCGACGGTCGTTGTTCCACCTACGCGGCGCGGCCCGTGGCCTGTCGCGGCTTCCACGCGCTGACCCCGGCACAGTGGTGCTCGCCGGGCCACCCGCGCTACGCCGAGCGCGTCAACCCCCACCTCGAACCCCCGGCGGTGCTGCTCCAGTGCCTCCGCGTGCTCAGTGACCGCCTCGGTCTCGCCCACGGCGACGACCTGCACGCGGGGATGAGCCGGTTGGGGTGAGGGCGTGAGGCGGGGTTGCCGCCCGCGCGCCCTCGTGCCCGAACCCCGGCCGTGCGGCGCCGCCGGCCCCACGCACCACAAGCCCGCGGGGACGCGAGGGGGAGCCACCTCGGCAGGGGATCCAACGGCGGCGCCATCTAGTCCGGACGTCGCATCATTGGAGTGCATTCGGCTCACGACTGCCTCCACGCGTTCCGAAGTACGGTACCCCGGCCCCGCTCCGGCGCATTTTGGGCTGCCGACGATGACACGTTTCCTTCCGCTCGGGTTGAAGCGCACGAACGGTACAGGAGTGCCGTGCCCCCGGCATTCGTGTAAGCTTGCCTACCGGATCGTCTCTCTCTCTCTCTCTCTCTCTCTCTCTCTCCAGCGATAGCCTTGGATGACCAACGCGGGTTCGTCAACGTCGATTTCACCACACCCGCGGGAGGAGGAGGATCAGTGACCACCCAAACATTGCGCACCCGTAGCTTCAGCGTGCAGGCCACCAGCAACACCGCAATCTTCTACGTCCTCACAGGGTGGATGCCGACCATCCTCATCTCCCGCCTGCGCGCGGTCGTGGCCCTGGCCAACCGCAGTGCGAACCTACAGATCCAACTCGCGATCCAGACGGCCGCTACCGATCCCGAGAGCGCCAACACGCCGGTGGCGCTCGGGAGCGTCATCAATACCGTCGGCCGGACCTTCGTCGATGTCGATGTCACGCAGGCGGGGAACGGAAACGTCAACACCGCGATGTGGTTTCGCCTCGGCGTGCTTGCGTCGAGCACGGGCGCGACCGTGGAGTCGGGAACCGGGTCACTCACCCCTTCGTTCCGGCCATAGCCGTGGAGTCGGCGGCTCTCGACGGGGATCCGAAGGCGCGCGGCGTCCCGATCCGTCCTTCGAATTACAACGTGATCATCGACCTGCCCGACGGCAGGGCCTTGGCCTACAACGCCTACAGCAACGCCCTTGCCGTGCTCGACCCCGAGGACTACGACGCACTTCGAAGTGTCTCAAACGACTCGTCGAGTCATGACGGGACGGGACCGAGTTTGGGACAGTTGCAGCACGGGGGATTCCTCGTGCCCTCGTCGATGGATGAGCGAGCGTGTCTCGAGCAAGAGTACTGGGAGCGCCGCAACGACCCCTCCCGACTGTCCCTCACGGTCGCGCCGACGATGGCGTGTAATTTTGGTTGCGACTACTGCTTCCAGGGTCACGACAAGCCCGCCGGGCGAATGGGCCCGGGAGTCCGCGACGCCATCGTTGCACTGGTTCGACGATCCACGCACCGCCTGCGATCAGTGGGGATCTGCTGGTACGGCGGCGAGCCCCGCCTTGCCCTACGGGAAATTGAGCAACTCTCAGACGAACTACTCACGGTCTGCCGCGAGGCGCGGGTCCCGTATGACGGCAGCATCGTCACCAGCGGGTACCTGCTCAGCGGGGCAGTTGCACGGTCGCTCGTAGAGCGTGGAGTCGTAACCGCGCAAGTCTCAATCGACGGCAACGCGGCTGCCCACGACCAGCGACGCTGCCTGCTGGGCGGTGGGGGAACCTTCGAGCGGTTGCTCCGGAACATGGTTGATGTTGCGGCGAACTCTGCGCTTCGTGTCAGCATCCGGGTCAACGTCGATGGGAGAAATGCTGGTTCGATCGTCGAACTGCTGGAATGCCTTGGCCGGGAGGGCCTCGGTCGTCATGGGCGAACAAGCATCTACTTCGCCCCCGTCGAGGCCATCACGCAGGGCTGCCACGCGGTCGTCGGCCACTGCCTCACCAAGCAGGATTTTGCTAGCCTTGAAGTTGAACTTGGTGGAATCGCGCGCCGGCTGGGCCTCGCGGGTCGACCCTATCCCGGCCGCTTCCGTGGGATCTGTGGAGCGGTTCGGCCGGAGTCACTGGTTGTCCTGCCCGATGGCCAGCTTCACAAGTGCTGGGACACGGTCTCGATGCCCGAGCACAGCATCGGGAACATCACCGCGCTCGAGCAGGCGATGGCGAGTGATCGAGCCGCGTCGTGGGCGGCCTGGAACCCGTTCGACCACCCGTCGTGTCGCGCGTGTGTGCTTCTCCCAACCTGTGCCGGCTCGTGCGCTCACAAGTTCCTCAACCCGGACCAAGTGAGAGGGGAGGCGGCGGAACTACCCTGTCCAAGCTGGAAGTTCAACCTACATTCACGCCTCCTTGGCCACGCCCTGGCGAAGGGGTTGCTCTCGGAGGCTGATGCGCAGGCGGCGCAAGCGACCGCCCTGCCCAGGTTCGCGAGCGTGTCGGCGGCTGGAGTGGTCTAGCGTGAAGTTTGTGGTGCCCCCCCAATTTGGACCGATGGTTCGGCCGCAGTCGCGGCTGGCGGCGACCGAGGAGTGCCCACAGGAGGCGACGGACACCGACTGTCCCGCCAAAGTGGCAGAGTGTCCCTCGGAGATCTGCGGGTCGGATCACTGCACCGCAGACGTCTGCAAGTCGAACTTGTGCGGCGTCGACCTTTGCGCCGGGGACGCTTGCGCCTATGATTTCTGTGCGGTCGAGGCCTGCGCGGGCGCGGTGTGCGGAGCCGACACGTGCACCGCCGACGGCTGCGCAGCAGACGTGTGCGGGGGCGATATATGCGGCGCGCAGGGGTGTCCGAAGGACCTGTGCTGGGTGGACTGGCTGGGCTGGTGCGCAGAGGATTTCTGTCAATTGCTGGATCCGGACGTCCCGTGCGACCCTCAGGCGCGTAGTCCGCTCTGTCCCACCGACGCGGGGTGCCCAGTCGATTCGATCTGCGGCTCCGAGGTCGCCTAGCGACCATGTGGTTTACCACCGATGTTCTCACTCGCGCCGTCGCCATCGTCGTGCTGTTATCCGCAGCGGCGGCGCTTTCTTACTGGCTAGCTAGACGTCGCGTGGGGGCGATGGTGGCGAACCCGATCATCGTCAGCCGGTGGGCTGACTACTTTGGGCGCAGCTCCGCAGGCGCGTTCCAGGTAAGAGGGGCGGGCATCGCGGTGCTTGGCGCAGACGCCATCGCCTTTGTCATGTTCGGTTGGGGCACCTCCGTGTACGTCGAGAGGACGGCGATCCGTCGCGCCTGGGTGCAGCGCTCGTTCATGCGGGCCTGGAATGGGCGGCATGTGCTCTGCATCGAGTGGGAGCCCGCGCCAGGCAAGCTCGACACCGTGGGGCTGGCGGTGCGACGCCCGGAGGTCTGGGTGGCCGCGCTGAGCCCGCAGGTCTAGCCGGAGTCGGTGTTTCTCGTCGTCTGGGGCCTCGCCCGGGGGACATCGTCGCCGAGCACTACGGCACCGGGAACCCGTGGTCCGAAGGCGAAGATCCTTGCATGGCGTGGTACTCCGGGTCCGCGATCGCGACCACCCGATCCGGCGCCGAGGCGTACATTGCCTCCGCTTGCTGGGACGGCACCCTGGACGCGCACTCGGCCACGCAGGCGAAGGGCGACATCGACCGCCTACAACTACACCTGGCTCGACGCCGACACCGAAGACTACGGCCGTGTCGACATCCTCCCCGGCTTCGAGATCCCCTACGACGACCCGTCGAAGTGGTAGCGTGGGCGCCCGTGCTCCCCGCGCTCCCCGTGCTCCTCGCCTGCGGACTCGGCCGAGGGCATCCGCTCCGAGCCCCCCCAGGTCCTTCGCGCCTCTGCGCCTTGGCTTGTGGTGTGCCCCGCCCTCCCACCCCTACACACTCCGCCGGTACTCCCCGCCCACCGCGTAGAGCGCCTGCGTGATCTGCCCGAGCGAGGCCACGCGCACGGTGTGGAGCAGCTCGGCGAACACGTTGCCACCGTCGAGGGCCACCTGTTGCAAACGCCGTAGGGCGGGCCCGCTCTCGTCGCCGTGTTTCACCTGGAACGCCCGCAGAGCCGCGATCTGGCCCCGCTTCTCTTCGTCGGAGGAGCGGCGCATCTCCACTGCCGGCGGCTCCCAGTCCTCGCCCAGCGTGGAGGGGTCCTGGAAGGTGTTGATCCCTACGATGGGCAGGGTGCCGTCGTGTTTCTGCTCCTCGTAGTACAGCGACTCTTCCTGGATCTTCCCGCGCTGGTACTGGGTTTCCATCGCCCCCAGCACCCCGCCGCGGCGGTCGATGCGCTCGAACTCGGCCAGGACGGCCGCCTCGACGAGGTCGGTGAGCTCGTCGACGATGAAGCTGCCCTGGAGCGGGTTCTCGTTCTTCGCCCAGCCCAGCTCCTTGTTGACGATCATCTGGATCGCCATCGCCCGGCGCACCGACTCCTCGGTGGGGGTGGTGATCGCCTCGTCGTAGGCGTTGGTGTGCAGGGAGTTGC
>CAYHRZ010000411.1:0-5328 GCA_964359125.1 uncultured Klebsiella sp.
CGGGGGGGGGGGGGGGGCGGCTCACACCCGGGGCGGCGAGGTCTTGGGCGCGCTGGCGAGGGCGGCGAGCGGCGGGTGTGCCGCTTCCGCGTGGCCGGGGCCGACCTCGGGCGCCAGCGCGATCCACGCCCGCGGCGGTGCCCACCCACGGGGGACGACCGGCGACGAGCCGTCGACCTCGCAGGGGTCGTGGGCCCCGCCGGGGGCCTCGCTCACGGCGGTGTCGTGCCCGTGCGCCACCGGTTCGGGCGCGTCGAGCAACTCGCCGTGCTCCATGCAGATGACGTGCCGCACCACGACCGGGTGCACGGCGTCGCTGACGATGGCGAGGCACCAGGTCAGGGCCGCGAGGCCCAGGCCGAGGCGCATGAATCGGCGGTACCAGGTCACCGCTGCCGACGGTAGCCGCTGGCTGGCCCGGCCGCCACCCCGCAGCCACCGGGGTAGGGGGTCGTCGTGCTGGTCTTCGCGCTCGCCCTCGCTGCCGACCCCGCCGCGCTCCGCGCCGGGATGGAAGCCGCCGACGGCTGGACCGAGGTGGATCGCAAGGTGATGGACGGCGTCGGCGAGGTGGTCGTGCGCCACAAGGCCGTGCTCGGCGAGGACTGCCTCGAGGGGAGCACGGTGGCGGCGCTCGACCCCGACGCCCTGCTCGCCGCCGCGACCGACATCGAGGGACAACCCTCCTGGTCGTCGTGGAAGGTGGCAGCAGCCAAGAAATTGGCCTCACACGCGGGTAGCTTCGACTATTACCAGCTGCTCGACAACCCGTCGCCGGTGGCGGACCGGTACTGGTTCGTGCGCGCGGTCACCTCCCGGCGGGGCGAGGATCGCGTGTTCTCGTGGGACCAGATCCCGGCCGACACCGCCTACCCGGCCGAGGTGGCGAGCCTGCTCGCGCGCTTCCCGAGCGCGGTGCCCACCCGGACCAACCTGGGCGACTGGACCTTCCGCCCGGGCCAAGAAGGCACGACTGTCCGCTACCGCCTCTGCACCGACGCGGGGGGAAACCTGCCGCGGTGGGTGGGTGAGATCGCCGCGCGCAGCACCCTACCGACGAACGTGGCCGACATCGTCCGCGAAGTGAAGCGCCGGACGCGGTGAGGGGTCGCGCCAGCGGCGCCCAACCTGCGGGACGAGCCGCCGCGACCCGGGAGATGACGCCTCCCGGCGGCCGGGACGGGGGGCCGCGGGATACGGGGAATCCGTGCGCCGGGTACCGCAGATCCTCTTGTTGTTATCCGGGATCTCTGGTGGCTACGGGGCGGCGACCGCCCAACTCCGCCTGGACCTGGCCGCAGGCCCGCCCGGCTGGCGGCGCGCCACGCCGCCCCCCTCGATCCAGGCGGCGACCATGGCTGGCCCGCCGCCGTCGCTCACCGACGGCTACACGCTGGGGGGGCGCGCGACGATCTGGGCGCCGGCCGGGGCGGTCGGCCTGGAGGTCGACGTCGCCCTCCCGAACGACGGCCACGTCGAACTCCGCGCGACCGGCAGCGGCCGCGGAGCCGCGTTGTTCGTCAACGCCGAGGGGGCGGGTACGGTCATGGTCATCGCACCGGGTGGCGCGAGCGCGCCCGGCGGGGGCGGCGGCCGCGCCTCGCTGCAGTGCGACGGGGTCATCCGGGCGCCTGCACTCGCAGGCGAGGGCATCTCGCGGGTGCGCGCGAAGCTGTCGACCTCCCCCGGGGGCGTGCTCGCCCAGGTCGACGACCAGTCGGTGCGCTGCACCACCGACGTCGAGGACGCGGCGTGGAGCGTGCGAGCGGGACAGCGGAGCGTGGCGATCTCCCGGTTGCGCCCGGTTGACGCCGCCCCCGTCGAGGCCCCCGGCCGCTCCCTGTTCCCGCGGCTGGGCAGCGCTGCTGCTGGGCTGGCGGCCGCCGCCCTTTTGATCCCCCTCGGCCGACGATTCCCCGCAGCCCGGACGGCGGCGGCGTGCACGTGGCCGCTTTTGCTCGCCGCGCCGCTGGCCCACGCCGACCTCGCGGCGTTCTTCACAAGGGCGCGTTTGTCGGTGCCGCACCCGGCGCAGTGGGCCATACTCGGGCCGCTGCTGCTGACCGCTGCACTCCTGCTCTGGGTGGGCCTTGGGCGCTGGATGCGCGGGGGCGTGGGGCTGGCGGCGGGGCGCGGGGTCGGCTCGGTCGGCGTGGCCGCAGTGGCGGCCGGGTGCACGGCGGCGGCGCTCGGCCCCCGGGACCCGCTCGCCTCCGCCTTCGCCGCCGGCATCGGCGGCGTCCTGGCGCTCGTGCCCTGGGCCAACGTCCGGCGCGTGCGGGGCGTCAACCTGCTCTCGCTCGGCGGCGTGGCGTTGTCCCTGCTCCTGGCGGAGCACGCCCTCTCGCGGACGCAGTGGGGCGCGTCGGTGCTGGGGATCAGCAGCCGCAGCCCCGAGCAGGGCGGCTCGCCGCCGGTCGGGACCATCTTCGACACCTTCGACGCCCTCGAGACCACCCGCAAGTTCTCGAGCTACCCCGACCGCGACTACCCGGTGCGCCCCCCGGCGCGGACGGCCGCCACCCGGGTGGTGGCGCTCGGCTCGTCGAGCACCGCCGGCGCCTACCAGAACGACGATCTGGAACAGTTCTGGCCCGCCGAGTTGGAGCGGATGCTCGGTCCCGCCGTCCAGGTCGTGAACCAGGGGGTCGGCGGGTGGACCAGCCTGCACGTGCGCCGCTACGTGGAGACCCAGGTGGACCTGGTGGACCCCGACGTCGTGGTCGTCTACCTGGGCCACAACGACATCCTGACGCCGTCGTCCCGTACCTACGCCGACTTGCTCGAAGCCTGGCGCCGAGGCGACGACCCCTCGCTCGCCGCGAGCAGCCGCCTCGGCACGATCCGCGTGTACCAGGCGTTGCGGTTTGGGATCCAGGCGTTGGTGGCGCCGCCCTCCGGCGTGGCGGTGCCCGTCGACGACGCACGCGACAACTACGAGGCCATGGCCCGCGTGCTCCGCGACCGCGGTGGGCGGATGCTCCTGGTGCGCGAGGCGGTCTCCCCTGATCCTTCCCCGCTGCTGGCCTACGGTGAGATGATGGCTTCCCTGGCCGACGACGCCGCCGTGGCCTACCTCGACGCCGCGCCCGTGCTGGTGAACCCGGAGGTGCACGACGCCTTCCTCGACCCCTGCCACCTCACGCCGCACGGGCACGCCCTGCTCGCGCGGGCCGTGGAGGGGGCGCTGCGCGCCGAGGGCTGGCTGCCCTAGCTCGGCCGGGTCGGCGGGCGCGAGAGCCGTCGCGTCGCGCCACTTCCGGCGACTCCAACGCCGAGAGACGATATGAGGCCGGGCATGAGCATGGTCCTCGACGACGCCGACATCGAGGGACTCGCCCGGGCCTGCGCCCGCCGTTTCCCGGGCATCGAGGGGCAGCGCCCCTTCGCGCAGGCGGTCGGCCTCGGTCCGGATCGCACCGACGTCGGCGACGACGTGGCGGGCTGGTCGTCGCTGATTCGAGCCGCCCAGTCGCGAGGACAGCTGCCGGTCCTGGCGCGGGCGCTACACCGGGCCGCCCCGGGCGACGAGATCCTCGTGGCCCTGTCACGGGCCCTGGGCGTGGCGGCGGCCCCCCCGCCCACGCGCTTCCCGGTGGCCATGCTCGGCGCGGTCGGCGCGGTGCTGGTCCTGGGGGCCGGGGTGGTCTGGTTCACGAACCACGGCGACGGGGCGCCGCCGGTCGCAGCCGGGGAGGCGGGCGCAGTCGCCGTCGCTGCGCAACCCGGGGCCGTCGCGGCGCAACCCGGGGCCGTCGCGGCGCCGTCCACGCCGCCGCCTGCCGCCGCGGCCAGCGCGCGGCCGACCGAGGCTCAGCCGGCGTCCGCGCCCGCCGAGCCATCAACGACCCCGGCCACCCCGGTTCCCCCGGGTGCCGCGACGCCCGCTGCGGGAGCGCCGGTCGCCCGGGCCACGACCGCCGAGGCGACGACCGCCGAGGCCACGAGCCCCAAGGCGACGAGCCCCGCGCCGATGCCGACGCGCGTGGGCTGCAAGGGCTCGCCGGGCCAGGTGGTTGGCTACTACTACGCGGGCACCACGTCCCCGGGGAGCGCGGGATCGACGATCACGCTGCCTCGCGACGCGAGGGTGCGCGCCGAGTACCCGAACGCCGCGAACGGGCACGACGCGAAGACGCCGGAGCGCTGCGTCTTGCCGCGAGGCACGCAACTCCGGCTGGTGCAGGATCCGGTCGACGCCTCCAACGGCCACTACTGGGTGCCCGTGGTGGGAGAGTAGAGCGGCGCCGCGGGAGGGCGGGGCTAGAGGTGGATCGGGCTTGGATCCAGCGCGCAGCCCGCCTCGCCCCGGAGTTCCTGGGCCACCTCGGCGGGCATCGGGAACCAGCGCAACTTCTCGGCGCGATCGGGCAGCACGGGGTCGACGAGGTCCATCGCGCGCGCACGCGCTACCGCCGCCACCGCCTGGGCCTCCGCCTCGACGAGGTAGCCCGGCAGCACAGACTCGGGCTCGGTGTAGTGTCGCGACCGGTATTCGACCGTGCCCCCCCGGAACTGCACGTCGTGTAGCCGCAGGAGCGACCCCCGGGTGCCGTCACGGTGCCGCCAGGCGCCGGTAGCGGGGTCGAAGCTGTACAGAGGCAGGAACTTGTACCCTTGCTCGGCCACGAACCGCACGGCATCGAGCACGTAGGAAAACGAGATCTCGCTGATGAAGTAGTTGAAGTTCACCCGGATCCACCCTGGTTTCACGCCCTCGGCGCCGTCGAGGATCGCGCACTCGAAGTCCCGCGACGTGGCGAGGTCGATGCCAAGGAGCCGGTGACCATAGGGCCCGGCGCAGGAGCAGCCGCCGCGGGCCTGGATGCCGAAGAGGTCGTTGAGCAGCGCCACCACGAAGTTGTGATGCAGGTAGTTCTCACCGTGCCGGATCACGAAACTCACGATGGAAAGGCGCCACAACTTCGGGCTCCCGAGCACGCGGATCTTCGGGTGACCATTCCAGGCCTCGATCGCGCGGCGCACGAACTCGTCTTCGCAGCGCCGAATCAGCTCCCAGCCGATGCTCTCCTTGAGCTGGAACACCAGGCCCGCGCGGATCGACTCGATGATGGCGGGCGTCCCGCCCTCCTCCCGGTGCACCGGGTCGGCCAGGTAGCGGTGCTCGGTCGGGTTGACGTAGGCCACCGTGCCCCCGCCCGGCACGGAGGGCACGCGGTTGGTGAACAAGTGCCGCTTGGCGACGAGGATCCCGGGCGTGCCCGGCCCGCCCACGAACTTGTGCGGCGAGATGAAAATCGCGTCCTTGTACTGGAGGCTGCCGTCGGGGACGCCGTCGTGGAGGTTCATCTCGCTGCGCACGTAGGG
>CAYHRZ010000412.1:0-5312 GCA_964359125.1 uncultured Klebsiella sp.
GGTCGGCCTCCAGGGCTCGGGAAAAACCACCACCGCCGGCAAGCTCGCCAAGCGACTGGTGGGCCAGGGCAAGAAACCGATGCTGGTGGCGGCCGACGTGTACCGTCCCGCTGCCATCGACCAACTCGTCACGCTGGGGCGGAAGCTCAACGTGCCGGTGTTCTCGATCAAGGGCATGGACCCCGTCCAACTCTGCAAGCTCGCGGTGACCCAGGCCCGCAACGTGGGTCGCGACGTGGTGATCCTCGACACCGCCGGGCGCCTGGCGATGGACGACACCCTGATGACCGAGTTGGAGCGGATCCGCGAGGCCACCAGCCCCGCCAACATCCTCTTCGTCTGCGACGCGATGATCGGGCAGGACGCCGTGCGGACGGCGGCGGAGTTCGACCGGCGCCTGTCGTTCAGCGGTTTCGTGCTCACCAAGCTCGACGGCGACGCCCGCGGCGGCGCGGCGGTGTCGATCAAGGCGGTCACCGGCAAGCCGGTGAAGTTCATCGGCATGGGCGAGGCGCTCGACAAGCTCGAGGACTTCCGTCCCGCCGGGCTCGCCTCCCGCATCCTGGGCTTCGGCGACGTCGTCGGCCTCATGTCGGACTTCGAGAAGGTCGTTGACAAGGACAAGGCCGAGAAAGACGCCGAGAAGATGCTCCAGGGGCACTTCACCTACGACGACTTCGCCGGCCAGCTCAAGATGATCAAGCAGATGGGCTCGCTCAAGGACGTGATGGGCAAGCTCCCCTTCATGGACGAGATCATGAGCCAAGTCCCCGAGGAGGCGCTGGACGACCAGGAACTGGTGAAGGTCGAAGCGGTGATCCAGTCGATGACCAACCAAGAGCGGCGCAACCCAGAGCTGCTCAATGAGAGCCGCTTCCGACGTATCGCGAAGGGTTCTGGCCGACCGATGAAGGAGGTGCAGGAGCTCCACGAGCGCTTCAAGATGACGCGCGCGATGATGAAGGAGGTGGGCAGCATGACCGGGCTGATGTCCGGCGGGCTCAACCCCCGCGCCATGCAGGCCAAGCTCGCGCAGTACGCGCAGCAGTCGGGGATGGCCGGCATGCCGGGCATGGGCGGCTTCCCCGGGATGGCTGCGCCGAACCCGATGCAGCTCACGCCCGCGCAAATCGAGGCGCGGCGCAAGAAGGCCAAGGAAGCGAAGAAAGCTCGCAAGAAGCAGCGGCGGTAGCCTCAACCGCCGGACCCCCCGATCCGATCTGCGGCGTGGAGACCCAAACCCATGCGCGCACCGTCGCCCGTGATCCCCATCCGGTCTGAGAACCGGTCCAACGTCCTCCCCGACCTGCGGGCGCTCCTCACCGAGATGGTGGATGGCGACGCCAGCGACTTGCACCTCAAGGTGCCCGGCCGCCCGATGCTCCGCGTCGGCCGCGAGCTCGTCAGCACGCGGCACGAGCGGCTCATGCCTCGCGACGTCGAGAGCTACGCGGAGGCCATCATGCGCTGCGCCGGCGTCGGGCCCACCCGCGACGAGGTGCGGGTGGCCTTCGGCATGGAGGGCCTCGGCCGCTTCCGGGCCCACGTCGGCCGGCAGCGCGGCAGCCACGAGGTGGTGATCCACCGCATCTCCACCTCGCCGCCGGCCCTGGAGGAACTCGGGGATCTCGGCGGCATGGGCCGCGCCCTGGACGTGGGCTCGGGACTGGTTCTCGTCGCCGGCTCGCGCGTGCGCCGGGCGATCCTCGCCGGCGGCATCCGCCACCTCAACGAGGAGGTAGGCGGCCACGTGCTTTCCATCGAGGGGCCGATGGGCTGGCTACACCGCGACAGCCGCGCGGCCGTGAGTCAGCGCGAGGTTGGCATCGACGTGCCCAGCGTGGCCGACGCCATCGCCTCGTGTAGCTGGCAGGACCCCGACGCCGTGTTCTGCGCCGACCTGCCCACCGCGGCCGACGCCGAGGCGGCGCTGCGCCTGGCCGAGGAAGGCATCCTCGTCGTCGCGGGCATCGCCGTGGCCGACCCCGGCGAGGGCGTCCGTGCCTTCGTGGGCCGCTTCCCCTCCACTCGGGAGAGCGAGATCGCCGCGCGAGTGGCCGACGTGCTCAGCGGCGTGGCGGGGGTGGACAGGGGCGGCAACGCCGCCTGGTGGCCGATGGAGGCGGAGATGCGCGAGATGATGAGGGCCGGCGTCGTGAGCCGCTGGTAGACGCGACTAGTCCTCGTCGTCCCCGTAGTCGTAGTCGTAGTCGTAGTCGTAGTCGTAGTCGTAGTCGTAGTCGTAGTCGTACCCGTAACTGTCGAACCAACTGTACTCCAGGTCCCGGGCGTGGGCGCCCGGTTCGAGCCGAAGCCCCGTCATGTCGTACGTGTGGACGTCGGCGCGGTCGTCGATGTCGCCGCAGCCTTCGTACCGGCGGGCGTCGGTGAGCTTCAGCGTGCCCGAGAGCTCCGCCGTACCGCTGAAGCCGCCAGCGAGGGTGTAGCTGGACTCGTAGCTGAGCACGCAACCATCCTCGTTGTAGCTCTGGTTCACGTAGACAGTGACGTCGAGTTCGCCTCCCTCGACGGTGCCGGTCATCAACAGACCCTCCACCTCCACCACCGTCTTGGCGCCGGACGTGGTGTACAGCGACACCAGCGCGTCCTGGCGCTCGCCGCCCGACGTGGCCTCGCCCCCACGCTCGACGAACGCCAGTAGCCAAGAGCCGTCGTAGGGCCCACCGCATGCGGCGAGCACCCAGAGCGCGGTCACTCCGCACCCCCGGCGAAGGCGTCACGGTCCGAGACCACCCGCTCTGCGGTGAAGTCGTAGCTGGTGTCGCAGGTGAAGTCGCTGCCGTTCTCCGCCTCGCGCCAAGAGCCCTCGGCGTACGTGCCCGAGAGGGCACCCGCCTCTAGTGAGGCCTGCATACGCCGGTAGGAGGCCTGCGAGGTCGAACCGTCTGCCACCTCCTCGAGCCACTCCACGTCGAGCACGTTCCCCTCGGCACCACCCGTGAGCGCGCGGTCCAGCATCACGGCGTACCCGCCCGACGCCAGCGCGTAGATGTCGACCAGGGTGCCCGCGTTGGTGTCGTACTCGACGCCGTCGTTGCCGCCATCCTCGGCGCAGTCGCCGGTGGTGGTACCCACGGGGTCCAGGTAGAAGATCCACGTGCCCTCGAAGGGGGCGCAGGCGAGGAGCAGCGGCAGAATCACGGGGTCGCCTCCGGGCGGGCCGCGGGCGTGCGCGGCGGGTGTGCGTGATAGGATGCCGCGTGCTCGGCCTCTTGGCAACTGCGCTCGCCGCCCCACTGGACACTTGCGCGCGCACGTTCGGCTCCGACGAGCTGCTCGACGCCGCCTCGATGGCCGAGGGTGCATTCGCGGGTCAAGACGCCGACGGGTTCACGTCGGCGCGCATCGAGGTCGAGTCGCGACTCGCCTGCGTGAGCGATCCGCTGTCCGCCCTCGACGTCGTGCGCGTGCACCGGGTGATGGCGCTCGGCGCGTTCCTCGACGGCGACCAGGTGCGCATGCGCCACGCCGTTGCCGGCATGATGGCCATCGACCCCGAGGTGCGGTTCCCCGACGACCTCGCCCCCTCGGGACACACGCTGGACCAGGTGCGGGCGTCGCTCGTCGGCGCCGTCCCCGCCGAGGGGCCCACCCTGGTTGGATTTCCCGACGGGTGGATCGAGGTGAATGGCGCCTTCTCGCCGCGGGTTGCAGGCGACGTGGCGGCAACCCTCCAGAAGCTCGACAACCAGGGCGTGGTCCACGAGACCCGCTATTACTGGCCGGGAAGCTCGCTCGACGACTGGGCGGGCACCGGCGCCATGATCACCGCGCCGGGGGCATCGGCGGCACCACGGGGTCCGCGCTCGGCCGTAGCCAAACCCGAGGTGGCCGCCAAGGGTGGGAAGGCCACCAAGGGCGGCGTCAAGGCATCGCTCCCCGCCGGACCGGCTAGCGAGACTCAGGCGCAGATCGACCGGGAGAACCGCACGGCCCGCCACGTGGCCCTGCTCGCGGGCACGGGGCTGGGCCTGGCCGCCACGGGGGCGCTCTACGCGCTGGCGGCCACCGCAGAAGAGAACGCGCTCGACGGCACCGTCCCCGCGCCCCAAGCCGAGGTGTACCGCGACCAGGCGGATGGCCTCACGTGGGCGTGGATCGGGGCATCGGTGCTCAGCGGCGGCCTCGCCGCGACCCTGGTGATCACGTGGTGAGAACCGGGCGCAGCTACCGGGTCCAGTGCCAACTCGGGCGGGGCGCGTTCGGGGCGGTGTACCTTGCCGAGACGGTGGGCACGGGGCTCGAGCGCCGGGTCGCCGTGAAGCTCTTGCGCCCGGAGAAGGCGGCAGAGCCGGGCCTGGTGGGTCGACTGCGCGACGAGGCGCGGATGCTCGCGGCGATCCGTCACCGGGCCATCGTGCGCGTCGACGACCTCGTCGAGCTCGATGGCACCTGGGCCATCGTCATGGAGTACGTCGAGGGCTGCGACCTCACGGAGTTGCTGGGACAGCGTCCGGTTCCCCCGGTCGCGGCGCTCGCGCTCGCGGAGGAGGTGGCGAGCGCGCTGCACGCGGCCGCCCACCAGGCGGGACCCGACGGCAAGCCGCTGAAGTTGATCCACCGCGACATCAAGCCGTCCAACCTCAGGGTGACGGCCCAGGGCGAGGTGAAGATCCTCGACTTCGGCGTCGCGCGCGCGGAGCTCAGTGCCCGCGAGGAAGCTACGCAGGAAGCGGCCTTCGGCACGGTGCCCTACATGGCGCCCGAGCGCTTCTACGGGGAAGACAGCCACGCCGGCGACGTCTACGCCCTCGGCGTGACCCTCTTCGAGATGCTCACCGGGGTGAAGCCCGGGAAAACCGCGATGGACAGCGACCGCCAGCCCCCGGGCGAGCGGCTCCGGGCCCAGTGGACTTGGTTGGCCGAGATCAGCCAGCCCCTCCACGACCTCGTGGCCTCGATGATGGCCAAGAAGCCCGGGGATCGCCCCACCGCGCGGGAAACCGCGCGCAACTGCGCCCTCATCCGTGCGTCGCTGCCCGGCGAGTCGCTCGACGAGTGGGCCGAGAACGTCGTCCCCGGGGCGCTGCGCATCCAAGAGGAGCGCCGCGCCACCGCCGCTGCCGAGCGCACCGGCACGATCCTCGTCGAGCGCAGCGGCAGCCACCCGCTCAGCGGTGGGACCCGTCCCAGGTCGGGCAGCGGGGTGCCGGCGTGGCTGGCCGCGCCCGCTGCGCTGCTCATCGCGGGCGGGGCGGCGGCCGTGATCCTGGTGCCAGCGGTGTGGTGGGGCCTCCCCCGCGACTCCGCGGGCACGCCGGTCGCCACCGTCGCCGCGCCCCCGACGGCGG
>CAYHRZ010000413.1:0-5293 GCA_964359125.1 uncultured Klebsiella sp.
CTTGCCCTGGCCGATCCGCCGTTTGACTGGAAGTCGGCCTTGATGCCGGCGCGCCCGAGATCATGGACGGGAGGGTCAAGACCCTCCACCCGCGCATCCACGGCGGCATCCTGGGCCGGCGTGGCATCGACGATGCCGTGGCGGCGGATCACGGCATCGCCTTCATCGACGTGGTGGCCGTGAATCTCTACCCCTTCGAGCGCACGGTGACGGGGGGCGCGGGTCCCGGCGACGTGGTGGAGAACATCGACATCGGCGGCCCCGCGATGGTGCGGGCGGCCGCGAAGAACCACGACCGGGTGTTCGTGGTGGTCGACCCGGGCGACTACGCGCGCGTGCTCGAGGGCATCGACCAGGACGACCTCGCGCTGCGCCGTCGCCTGGCCGCGAAGGCCTTCCGGCACACCTCAGTCTACGATGCCGTCATCGCCCGGTGGTTCGGCTCGGAGGAGGCCTACCCCGCGGAGGTGGCGCTGCCGCTCCGCCGGGTCCAGGGACTGCGCTACGGCGAGAACCCGCACCAGGACGCGGCCTTCTACGCTTCGCCGCTGGAGGGCGGGCGCTCCCTGGCCCGGGCCCAGCAGGTCCAGGGGAAGGAGTTGTCCTTCAACAACCTGGGCGACCTCGACGCCGCGCTCCGGGTGGCTTTCGACCTGCCAGGACCCGGCTGCGTGATCGTCAAGCACGCGAACCCCTGTGGGGCCGCCATCCACCCCGACTCGCTGGTCGAGGCCTACCGCCTCGCCCTGTCGGCGGACCCGGTGTCGGCCTACGGTGGCATCCTGGTGGTCAACCGCCCGCTCACCGGGCAGGACGTGGCGGCGATCGTCGAGAGCAAGGTGTTTTACGAGGTGATCGCGGCCCCGGGCATCGACGAGGAGGGGCTGGAGCGCCTCTCGCGACGCTCGAACCTGCGGGTGATGGTCCTGCCCGGGGACTGGACGGCGTCGGCGCCAGCCGCCCCCGACGCCCGCCGGGTGCAGGGCGGCTTCTTGCTCCAGGGTTGGGACTGCGCCTCCACGGGCGAGTGGACGACGAAGTTGCGGGCACCGAGCGCGGACGAGGTCGAGTGCCTGCGCTTCGCCTGGGCGGTCTGCGCCGGCGTGAAGTCGAACGCCATCGTGCTCGCCGCCCGCGACGGCGGTGGACTGGTCACCAACGGGGTTGGGGCCGGCCAGATGAGCCGGGTGGACTCGGTCGAACTCGCCGTGCGGAAGGCCCGCCGCCCCGTGGCGGGCTGCGTGCTCGCCAGCGACGCGTTCTTCCCGTTTCCCGACGGCGTGCGCCGGGCGGTGGGCGCCGGGGTGACGGCGATCGTGCAGCCGGGCGGCTCCATCCGCGACGAGGAGGTGCTCGCCGCGGCGCGAGAAGGCAACGTGGCCATGTGTTTCACCGGCGTGCGGCACTTCCGGCACTGAATCCCGCCGTGGGGTAAGATCCGGCCGTGGCGAGGGTCAGTCGTATTCCTTGTGCGCGGTGCGCGCGGCCGGTGGCGCTGCCCGAGCGGTCGGACATTCGCCTGCCCATCTGCGACCGCTGCGAGGCGCTGGCTCCACCCCCGCTCTCGGCGACCTTCGTGGTGCTCGCCGTGGGCGGGAAGTGGTCGCTCGACGGCCCGGCCGTGGTCGAGCGCCTCCGAGCGGGGCAACTCGCGGGCACCGACTGGATTGTCCGCGACGACGGTTCCAAGGTGCTGGTTGCGGAGCACCCCACGTTTGCGCCGCTCTACGCCTCGGGCGACGTCGGCGAGGTGGTGGTGCCGGTCCAGGTCGCGGCCAAGGGGGCCGCTCGCCTCCCCGGGAGGTACGTCGCCGCCGCGGGGCGCGTGCTCGTCGGCGTCACGCTTGGCGGCGTCCTCGCGACGGCCGGTGGCTGGGCCTACCTTCACCGCGACGAGTTGCTCGCACGGGTGGAGGCCGAGGCGCTGCCTGTGCTCGCCCCCTCGGCGGCCGACCCGGGGGCGGCGAAGGAGGGGCCGGCGGTCGTCACGCCGGTCGCGGTGGCCGGGCCGGGACCGGTGGACCAACTCGTGGCGCGGGTGGGACCGGTGGAAGAACCTCGCGCGCTCTTGGTTGCCCAGGCCTGGCAGGAGTGGGAGAAGGGCGGTCGCGCGGCGGCGCTGGCGGCCGTCGCCCTCGCCGAGCGGGCGGTGGCGCGTGCCCCGAACGACCCAGAGGCGTTGGGCCTCCTCGCCTCGCTCTTGGTCGAGACCGGTGGCGACGCGTCTACCGTGCGGGCGCTGGCGGATCGTTGCCTGAGCCGGCACCCCGACGCGGACGGCTGCGCGCGCGCCCGGGCGGCCGTGGCGGTGGCGGAATCCCGACTCGACGACGCCCGCGCCGCCGTGCAGGCCTGCGCGGGCCGGGGGGACTTGGCCTGCCGCGCCGTCTACGTCACGGCGGTGGCGCGCGACGCCGCTCGTCCGCTGGAGGCGCTCGGCGCGGTGCAGAAGCTCTCGGAAGTCTGGCCCAGTAACCGCGAACTGTCCAGGTCAATCGCGCTGTTGTCGTCACAACTAGACGTCCCGGAGGCCCGCTCGCGGGTGGAGTCGGCCCGGCGAGACATCAAGGGCGATCCCGACCTCGAGGCTGCCTACGCGGGCTTGATCATCCTCGACGGCGAGACGCGCGCGGGCTTGTCGCTGGCGCTGGAGTTGGGCGAGTCCTGCCCGCCCTGGCTGCGGGTGCGTGCTGGGGCGGTGGCGGTGGCGGGCAACGAACCCGAGCGGGCGATTTCCCTGGTGGGCGGGGTGGGAGATGACCCCGGGGTCACCGACGACGTGCGGCGCTCGGCACGCCTGGTCCTGGCCCAGGCGCGGTACATGGAGGCCGCGCGTGATCCCACGAAGATCGAGGCTGCGAAAGCGGCGGTGGCCAGCCTCGTGGAGCTCGGGCGGACCGACCCGGTGGTGGCGCAAGTCCGCGCCCGGGTGGCGATGCTCAGCGCCGATGGCGCGGAGACCGCCCGCGCCTGGGCCTCGATGGACAACAACCTGCGCACCGGGGCGGAACTGAGCCGAGTCATCGCTACGCAGGTTGCCCTGGGCATCGCCGCGAAGCAGCCGGTGAGCGACCTGGTGCCGCTCGCGGAGCAGGCCCGCCGCGCGGACCTCTCTGCCCCCGAGGGCCACCTGTGGCTGGCACGAGCCCACCTCGAGGGACACAACCCGGCGCAGGCCATCGACGTGTTGCTGGGTGCCATCCTGCAGGTCGACGGGCAAGCCGCCCGGCGCCGGGCGGGCATGGCCGCCTTGGCACCGGGCGTGCCCGCGAAGGAAGTGAAGGCGATGCTCGAGACCGGCGTCGGTAACGACGCGACATTCGCCCGAGCCTACCAGATCGCCCTTGCGACCACTTCCTGGCTGGGGGACGACAGTGCCGCCGCCCTGCGCGCCCTGGACGCGGCCGGCGGCATCGACGACGACCCGGCGGCCATGGCGCTGCGCGCCCGGGTGAAGCTGTCGCTGGGCGACGCCAAGGGAGCTGCCGCTGACTGGAAGCGCGTCGTACAGCAGCGCCCGAAGCAGGGCGAGGCATGGCTGGGGCTTGTCGCGGCGCTGGTCGAGGCCGGCGAGCACGAGGAGGCGCGCAGCTTCCTCGACAACGTCAGCGCCTCGCCCCTGAGTTCCACGATGGTGCAGAACGTCCGCGCCGAGGTGCGGGCACACAGTGGCGAAGTCGAGGCTGCCAAGCGCGACTTCGTCGAGGCGACCCGCCGGGATCCCTTCGACTCGCGAGCCCGGGTACGGCTGCGCGAGCTGGCCGCCACGCGCCGATGAGAATTCTCCTGGTCGGAGGAGGCGGCCGCGAGCACGCGATCGCCCGCGCGCTGCACCGCTACGGTCATGACCTCGCCTTCACCCACGCTAATCCCGGCTTTGTGGCGCTGGGCTCGCAGGCTCCCCGCGACCCCGTCCAGGCCGCGCTGGCCTGCGGCGCCGAGCTGGTGGTGGTGGGCCCCGAGCAACCCCTCGCGGAGGGCCTGGTGGACCGGCTGGGCGCGGTCGGCGTACCCGCCTTCGGCCCCAGCGCCGCCGCCGCGCGCCTGGAGAGCTCCAAGCTCTTCACGAAGGACCTCGCGCGCCGCCACGGACTGGCGACCGCCGACTCGAAGGTGCTGCGGCGGGGCGACGTGGTGGCGATCGACCGCCCCTGGGTGGTGAAACTCGACGGCCTCGCGGCGGGGAAGGGCGTCTGGGTGTGCGACACCGCCCACGACACGCGGCTGGCCGTGGAAGCGGCGTTCCGGTCGCGCCCCGAGGCGGCGCTTTTGCTCGAGGAGCGGCTGGACGGGCCGGAACTCTCGGTGCTGGGGTTGAGCGACGGCACCCGGGTGGTGCCGCTTTTGCCTGCCCGCGACCACAAGCGGAGGTTCGACGGCGACCAGGGACCCAACACCGGCGGGATGGGCGCGGTCGCCCCAGCGACGGTGGGTGGTCCCGCCCTGGCGGCGTGTCACGACGTCCTACGGCGCGCCGTGACCGGGATGGCCGCCGACGGCGTGCCGTTCCGCGGCGTGTTGTACGGCGGCTTCATGCTCACCGCCGATGGCCCAAAACTGCTTGAGTTCAACGTGCGTTTCGGGGACCCGGAGTGCCAGCCGTTGATGACGTTGATCGACGAGGACCCCGCCCCGTGGTTCCTCGGCGCCGCGCGGGGGAAACTGCCCGGCTCCCAACTCGCGTTCAGCGCGCAACACGCTTGCTGCGTGGTGGTGAGCGGCCCGCACTACCCGGAGGCCCCGGCCGACGCCCGGGTGGAGGCGCTTCCCGCCGACGCCGACGACCTCGTGACCTACCACGCCGGCACATCACTGCGCGACGGGCAGCTCTGGGCCACCGGCGGGCGCGTGCTGGGCGTGACCGGCCTGGGTCCCACCGCCGAGGCGGCCCGGGCCCGGGCCTACGCGGGCGTGGCCCAGGTCCGGTTCGCTGGCGCCTCCTGGCGGGGCGACATCGGCGCCACCTAGTGGGGGAGCGCCAACGGGGTGGATTCGGGGCCCTCGACGTGGCGTTCCCCGCGCCTGGGGTGGTGGTGCTGCAACCGCGGCGAGGCTACCGCTTCGGGGTGGAGGTCTATGCCCTCGCGGCGTTCTCGCTGGCCGGGGACGTCCCCGCCGCGCGCACCGCCCTTGACCTCGGGTCGGGGAGCGGGGTCGTGGGCTTGCTCCTCGCCTCGGCGGGGCTCGCGGTCAAGGGGGTGGAGCGGGACCGCGCCTGGCGCGCCCTCAGCCGGGCAAGCGCGCGGTTGTCGGCGTTCACACTGGATGTGCTCCCGGGGACGGTGGAGAAGGG
>CAYHRZ010000414.1:0-5288 GCA_964359125.1 uncultured Klebsiella sp.
GCCCCGCCGCGCCGCGCAGGGCGGCCGCCACGCCGCTCTCGTCGCCGACGATGCGCGCGGCCTGTCGAGCCCGGCGCCAGGCCTCCTCGGCGCGGTCGACGAGGCCCCGCTCGGCCAACCGGTCGGCCACCCGGCGCCAGATCGCGGCGCGGCCGTACGCGTCGCCGGCGGCGCCGAAAGCCTCGGCCGCGGCCTCGGCCTTGAGCCAGCCCTCCGCAGTTTCCCCGAGCGTCACCAGCGCGTCGGCCTCCGCCCACGCCAGCACCGCCGTGGCGGCGAAGGGTTGCGGGCCCTGCACGGCGAGCAGCGCCCGGCCCACGCCCGGCTGGCCGCACACCACCAGGAGCCGCGCCGCCGCCCCGAGGAACTCCGCACGCGCGTTGGGATCTCCGGCGGACCGGGCCAGTCGCCTCAGGACCAGGACGTCGCGGGGATCCGGCACGCGGGCGAGGTGGGCGCCGCGGGCGAGGTCCGTCAGCGGCAAGAGGGACTGCCGCACCGGGTCGGGCGCCGGGTCCAGCAAGCGGGGTTTCACCCGCGCCGCCACGCCCCGGCGGATGACGGCGCGGTCGCGGTCGTCCGGCCGCAAGACCGCCGCCGGCAGGCGGGGGACGGCTCCCCGGGGCAAGCCGCAGGGGAAGGCGGCGAGCAGCGAGAGTTCGTCGCCCAAGGCGGCGAGGGCCTCGTCGACCGGGAGGCCGAGGCTCGCCCCCAGCCGGGCCAGCAGCGGGTTGCCGCGCTCGTCGTCGGGACCACCGCCGGGGAGGGGGCCGACGTCGAGGTGCGGCCTGTCGAGCCGGCTCTCCGAGACCGCCAACACCCGCCCGTCGGGCACGGCGCCCGCTGCGCGCTCGACGGCCGCCAGCACCGCGATGTCGTCGACGTCGTCGACGAGGACCATCGCGCCGTCGAGTCCACGCAGCGCGTCGATCACCGCGCCCTCGTCGCCGCAGGGCACCGCACCCAGGGCGTCGCCCAGGGCGCGCATCGCGTCGTCGCCGTCGTCACAGCCGGCCATCGACACCGCCACCAGCGGCCGCCCGCTGCCCTTGGCCACCGCACCCGCGAGCGTCGTCTTGCCGATCCCCGGGGGCCCCACCAGGCACAGGGTGTTGTGGCCGCTCATGGTGTCGAGGGCCGCCGCCACCAGCGGGTCCCGTCCCGCCAGCGTGCTGGGCATCGGCAGCCAGGGCGGGGGGATCGCCTACTCCAGGACGGTGACGGTGAGGGAGCCCTTGGTCTGGCCGGTCTGCATCTCGATCGTCGCCTCGCCCGGTATGGCCCAGGTGAGTTCGTTGTCGACGTTGGTGGCCGCCTCGACCGGGGTGATGGCGATGCGCGAGGCCCCCATGAGCACCGTGCCCTCGCAGGTGAGCCAGATCGTCCAGACGCTGCCCACGCGCGGCGGGTCGTCGCCGTCGAAGCGGAGCTCCACGTCGGGACACTCCGCGACCTCGGGGACGTAGGTATCTTCCTCGGTACCGGTGTCGGCGGTGTCGTCGACCTCGGGGGTGCAGGCGATGTAGAGGAGGGCGATGAGCATCGTGCCGACCACCTATCCCTCGGCCGCCGACCGGGCGGCGGCGTGGATGCGGTCCCAGGGGTGGACGGTTCACCTCTTCCAGTCCGAGGTGTGGGCCGCGCAGGCCCGGGGGGAGAGCGGCCTGCTCACCGTGCCCACCGGCGCCGGGAAGACCTACGCGGCCACGCTGGCGGCGATTTGCGAGGGCGCCAGGGTGCTCTACATCTCGCCGCTGCGGGCCATGGCGCGTGACCTGGAGAAGGCCCTCCGGCGGCCCGCGCGGGACCTGGGCCTGCCCGTCGAGGTGGAAACTCGGACCGGCGACACCTCGTCGAGCGTGCGTGCCCGGCAGCAGAAGCGTCTCCCCGAAGTGCTGATCACCACGCCCGAGTCGTTGTCGCTGCTCTTGAGTCGCCCAGAGGCGAGGGGGCTGCTCGGAGGCGTCGGGCTGGTCGTCGTCGACGAGTGGCACGACATCATCGACAACAAGCGCGGCACGCAGGTCGAGTTGTGCTTGGCCCGCCTCCGGCGGTTTTCTCCGGGACTGCGGACGTGGGCGCTGTCCGCCACCCTGGCCAACGCCGAGGAAGCTGCGCAGGCGGTGGCCGGTGAGGGACAGTCGGCGAGGGTGGTCCGGGCCAGCATCGAGCGGCCGCTGCTCCTGCAGACGCTGGCGCTCCCCCCGGGGTTCGAATTGCCGTACAGCGGGCACTTCGGCACGCGGCTGGCCCCGGCGCTGGTGGAGTGGATCGACTTGGAACGGCCCACCCTGGTGTTCTGCAACACGCGCGCGCAGGCAGAGATCTGGTACCAGTCGATCGTCCAGCTCAAACCGGAGTGGTTCGAGTGGATGGGGCTGCACCACGGCAGCATCGACGGCGAGGAGCGGGTGCGGGTGGAGGACGGCCTGAAGTCGGGGGAGTTGAGGCTGGTGGTGTGCACGTCGTCGCTGGACCTCGGGGTGGACCTGGCGCCCGTGGAGCGGGTGGTGCAGGTGGGATCCCCCAAGGGGATCGCCAAGATGTTGCAGCGAGCGGGGCGATCTGCCCACCGTCCCGGCGCCACCGCCCAGGTCCTGTGCGTCCCCACGCACGCGTTGCAACTGCTGGAGATCGTGGCGGTGCGTGACGCCATCGCCCGGGGCGAGGTGGAGCCACGCACGCCACTGTCGCGACCCATTGACGTGCTCGCGCAGCACCTCGTCACCTGCGCCCTCGGCGGCGGATTCCGCGCCGACGAGATGTACGACGAGGTGCGCTCGGCCACCAGCTACCGCGACCTGAGCCGGGAGCAGTTCGACGCCGCGCTGGCCCTGGTGCGCGACGGGGGGGTTTCCCTGGCGGCCTACCCCGAGTTCCGGAAGGTGGTCGACCAGGCAGGCACCTTCGGCGTTCCGGACCGGCGCCTCGCGGCGTTGCACCGGGCCAGCGTGGGGACGATCGTCGCCGACGCCACGCTGGTGGTCACCGTCGCCGGGCGGGGGCGGCTGGGCACCATCGACGAGGGCTTCGCGGCGGCGCTGGCGCCGGGCGACACCTTCGTGTTCGCCGGCGAGGTACTGGAGATGGTGGCGTTGCGGGAAGCCACGCTCTACGCGCGCCGGGCGAAGAAGAAAAGTAAGTTCACCCCCCACTGGCCGGGGAACAAGTTGCCGATCACCGGGGCCCTCGGTTCGGCGTTGCGCCGGGTGGTCGACGAGGTGTCCCGGGGACGGGACGACGGGGAAATCGCCACCGCGGCGACGATGCTCGTCGAGCAGCGGCGGCTCTCGGGGCTCCCCGGCGAGGACGAGTTGTTGGTCGAGGTCGTGGAGACGCCCGAGGGGTACCACCTCTTCTGCTTTCCTTTCGAGGGACGCCGTGTCCACGAGGGTCTGGGGGCGCTCATCGCCCTTAGGGCGGGGAGGCTCCACCCGGCCACGTTCACCATCGCGGTCGACGACCACGGGCTGGAGTTGCTGCACCCGGAGCCGATCGACTGGGCGGCGGTGCTCACCCCCGCGCTGTTCGACACGGCCGCGCTGGTCGACGACATCCTCGCCTCGGTCCACATCTCCGAGTTGATGCGCCGGCGGTTCCGCGACGTGGCGCGGGTGGCGGGGTTCGTGCACCCGGGCTTGCCCTGGGAGAAGAAGAGCGCCCGGCAGGTGCAGGCCAGCGCGTCGTTGTTGTACGACGTGTTCACCCGCTACGACCCGCAGAACCCGTTGTTGTCGCAGGCCCGGCACGAGGTGATCGAACAACACTTCGAGCAGGAACGCCTCGGCGCGGCGCTGCGGCGACTGTCAGCTTGTAAACTCCTGTTCACCCGTCCTACCTCGCCCTCCCCCTTCGCCGCACCCATCCTCGAGTCTCGCCTGTCGAAGAACGTGGCGAGCACGGAAACGATGGAGGCGCGGGTGCGCCGCGCCGCCCGGAGGCACCGGTGAGGCTGGAGGTGGCCGGGGAACAGGTGATCCTGCACCCCGAGCGCGCCGTGCTGTGGCGGGACCGGGCGATGGTGGCCGACGTCCACCTCGGCAAGGGCGACGCCTTCCGCGCCCGGGGCCTCCCGCTGCCTCCCGGCGAACTCGACGATGACCTCGCGCGCCTGTCGTCGCTGGGCGTGTCGCGACTGATTGTGCTTGGCGACCTCGTCCACGGAGCGGTGTCGCCGCACACGGAGGCGCGGGTCCGGGAGTGGCGCCGCGCTTTCGGCGGCGAGGTGGTGCTCGTGACGGGCAACCACGACCGCCACGGCGTGCCCCCGTCCTGGGAGGTCGACGTCGTGCACGGGGTGCTGGTCGACGGCCCCTTCGCCTTCGTCCACGAACCCCAGCCCGTGCCGGGGTTTTTCTCCTGGTCCGGCCACGTGCACCCCACCGCCACCCTCCGCGGCGTGGCCGACCGCCTGCGCTTCCCCGCGTTCCTCGTCGGCCCCGACCGGGCGATCCTCCCCGCATTCACGCGGTTCTCCGGCGGCCCCTCCTTTCGGTACAACGCCGAGTGGCGCCGCTTCGTGACGACGGGCAGCGTCGTGATCGAACTCCTGACAGGGGTCGGAGGTTAAGCGTTAAGCCTTTCCTCGCCGGCGGCGCACACCCCCAGGGGGGGCCCCGCGCGGCCGCCGCTGCGGTACAATGCCGCGCCATGTTGCCCCTCCTCGGCTGGGCCCTCGCGGGCGAGATCGACATCCTCGACGACGACAGCGTCACCCGCGCGGTGATCGGCCAGTGCCACCACGTCGAGTCGCGACTTGCGGATCGCGTGGATCGCGACCCTGACGACCTCGCCGCGCGGCTGGCCCTGGACGGCTGTCGACTCGGTGGCGCCGCCGTGGAGAGCGCCCGCGCCGACCTGGCGAGCTTGTACCAGGTCGGCGCTCCCTTCGACCCGGGGATGCTGCTGCGCCGTCGCGACAGCACAACCGCAGACAGAGCACGGCTGCTCCGGGAAGCCCAGCTCGCGGCGGGCTTCGTGGTCCGGAGTTTCGTGGAGTTGCGGCGCTACGCCGAGGCACAGGAGGCCCTCTACGAGATGGACAAGCGGGTGGGCGCATCCGCCCCGCTGGCGGCGGCAACGATCTCGGTGGAGCGAGCCCAGAACGGCCCGGCGGCGGCGTGGCCCGTCGTGAGCGCAGCGATCATGGCCTACCCCGAGGACCCTGATGTCCTGGAGCAAGCGGCGCGGGTCATCTTTGACGACGGCGCCCGCGCGCCGACCGCGGTGGTCGACGCGGTGGTGGTGCGTGGTCGCCCGAGCGCCAAGCTCAATGCCCTCATCGGCTT
>CAYHRZ010000415.1:0-5272 GCA_964359125.1 uncultured Klebsiella sp.
CCGGCGACGGCCGCGGGGAGCCGCGACCCCGGCGCCCGCGACGAGCGGGGGTACGACGACGAGGACCCCAGCGCCTGCGACACCCCCACCGCGCGGTCGTCCTGGGCGGCCGAGACGGCGGCCGCGGGGGCCGGCGAGAGCGCCCTGCACCGGGTGCTGCGCGTGCCCGACGGCGGCAGGGGCGCCGCCGGCGGCAAGTCGCTGCGGTGCGCCACCCGGGCCACCGGGACCGACGCCTGGCCCGCGGCGGCGGCGGTGTCGCTGGCGTTTGACGAGGGCGGCGCGTGGGTGACCGACCGCAGCTTCACGGAGCCGGCGCTCTACGCCCACCAGGTCGTGAACTTCGACGGCGGGCCGGCCAGCGAGCTGCTGGAGCTGCGGTTCCCGGTGTGCGAGGTATCCGTCCGCCCCTACGACAAGATCACGATCGCGGTCGCCCTGGCGCACGGCGCGACGCGGGAGGAAGTGGCGGCCTGGCCGCCGGTCTACGACGTGTCCGGCTGCTCCGCCGCGGCGATCCAGGCCGATCTCTGGCAGGTCGACGTCGCGACGGCCTCGCTGGTGGCGACCCCGAGCGCGGTGCTCGACGCCGCGCTCGCGGACCTCGCGACCGCCGGCGCCGGCTACACGGCGGCCCTCCTGGTCCTCGACATCGACCGCGACGGCCAGTCCGACGTGGTGACGGCACGCGACAGCCTCGACGCCGTGCTCTGGCGGTGGGACGTCAGCGGCGTGCGGACCGACGCGCTGCCGCTGGACCTCGATGGCATGCCGGCGGAGGACTTCGCCGCCGACGTGCTCGTGGCGAGCGTGCTCGCCGACGTCAACGGCGACGGCCTGCCGGACCTCGTGCACGAGGACGGCTGGTACGAGAACTCGGGAAGCGGCAGCTACTGGGGCGACGCGGCGCTGCCCCTGTCGGTACCGTTCACGACAGCGGGCTACTTCCCCTTCGGCGCGGTGGGCGCCTGGGGCGACGTCAACGGCGACGGGCTCGCCGACGTGACCGTGGCCAGCGACGGTCGCTGCGACCCTGACGACGGCGCCGACTGCCTGGACCCCGACGACGGCGTGTGGCTGGGCACCGGTGACGGGGAGTTCGAGGAGGCAGGCGACCCGGGGCTAGCGCCGCTCGACACCGGCGGCTGGGAGGCGTGGACGGGCTCGGTGGCCACCGGCAGCGGCTCGGACTGCTCGGCGCTCGCGACGCAGTACTACTGGGCCGCCGAGGTGGGCTGGAGCTGGGCCGACGCCGACGGCGACGGGGAAGTCGGCGTTCTCTCCGCGCTGGACGCCGGGTTGCCCGCGGCGGCGTTCTCGTCGATGTCGCCGCTCGCGCCCTACGACCAGCTCGTCGCCGACTGGGACGGCGACGGTTTCGCCGACGCCCTGGTGATCGACAGCCCGCCGCTGCTGGCGGGCTACCCCGACGCCTGCGTCGAGACCGGCGGCACCGGCAGCGCCACCTTCTACTCGGGCAGCCGCGAGGTGGCCGAGGCACGGGTGACGGCGCTGCAGGCGGCGTGGGGGAACGAGTACCAGTTCACCTACGCCCGCTCGTCGGACGGTGGCCAGAACGCCGGCCTGCCCTGGGCGGTCGACGTGCTGGCCTCGGTGACGGGCGCGGAGGGCACCACCACGCTGTCGTTCGACGGCGCCACCTGGTGGCCGGAGTGGGGGCGGTTCATGGGCTTCCGCGACGCGGTGGTGACGCGGGAACACGGTGGCTCGACGCATGTCCGCTTCGCGACGGCGCCGTGGGCGGGGGGCCGCGAGGTGTACCGGGGCGAGTGGCGCGCCGACGGCTCCCTGGAGCTGTTCACCTACCAGTCGTCCCGCGACCCCGGCGCCGCCGCGCTCTACCTCGACCTCCAGGCACCGTTCTTCAACCCGGTGCGGCAGCGCTGCGAGGCCTGGGTGGGCCCCGGCGACGCGACAGGCGCGCAGTCGGTCGACGAGGCCGACCTGGTGAGCCAGTGCGAGTGCAGCTTCCAGCCGGCCACGCTGCCGCCGCCGCCCAGCGAGCCGCCGGCGGGGCCTTCCCCGGAGGGACAGCCGCCCCCCCAGGGCCCGCCGCCGCCGCCCGAGGGCGGGTTCTCGCCGCCCCCGTGCAGCGACGTCGATGCCAGCTTGCTCTTCGAGGTCCACGGCTGGGGCATCCCGGCCGAGGACTACGGCTCGGCCGGGGAGGGCGAGTTCTACGGCGTGTGGACCCTCGTCGGCTCGCCCTCGTACACCCTCTCCGGGGGCGGGCCCGTGGCCAGCGGTTCCTGGCACCCCGGCATCCCGGCGCCGGGACGCGCGAGCTACCCGGCGACCGTCACCGCCCTGCCGGCCGGGCTCGACGAGCCGGGCGACACGCCCCCCGGTCGCGTGGCCACGGGCAACACGGCGGTGACGATGACCGCGGAGAGCTGGGCCTTCGACACCAGCACCCACCGGCCCACCGGTCACTGGTGGGTGGGCGACGTCGACGTGACCGGCGACGAGCGAACCACGTCGCTGGCCTGGGAGGCGTGGACGCCCGCGTGGATGGGCGCGCGGCTCGACAGCCGGACCACCTGGACGAGCAGCTACGGCTACGACCGGGTCGAGGAGACGTACAGCTACGGGAGCGGGTTCGCCGAGCTAGACACCACCACCCAGCGGCGCGACGGGTCGCTGTGGGCGAGCGCGGCGACGCGGTCGTGGTCGCGCGCGTGGGACGCGGGCGACGTGGTGGAGGAGACCGACGCCGACGGGGTCGTGACCGCCTACACCCGCGACGCCTGCGGGCAGGTCACGTCGCGGCGCGTGGGCCTCGCGCCGCTGGAGTCGTGGAGCTACGAGGGGCCCTGTCGCAAGGCAGCGTGGAGCTACCTGTCGGGCTCCGCCGCGTGGACCTACGACGAGCTCGGCCGCGTGGAGACCGTCACCACCGACCCGGGCGGGCCCTCCGCCGTCGTGACCGAGCGGTGGACGCGGGGCGGCAACTGGGCGGCCGTCGAGCGCGGCGACGGCACGGCCGACGCCCTCGGGTTGCGGGTGGTGGAGCTCGACGGCTGGGGCCGCGGGCAGGCGAGCACCGCCTGCGAGAGCGACGGCGCGGCCGAGCCCGGCTGCGTCGTGGGCACCGCCGCGAGGGTGGAGCGCGGCTTCGCGGCCGACGGCACCCTCCGGGTCGTCACCACGCCCTTCGACCCCGACCTGGTGTCGCCCCCCACGCTGGCGGGCACCTGGTACTACCGCGACGAGCTGGGCCGCGAGGAGCGCCGCTGGTCACCCGCGCCCGAGGTGGACCTGGCCCACGTGGGCACCGAGACGACCTACCTCCCCGGCGAGGTGGGCCACGTCGACCAGGGCGGCGTCGAGTGCTGGACGGAGTTCGACCCGCTGTCGTCGGCCACCTGGTGCGAGGGCGAGGCCCGGGGGCAGGCCGCGCGCGACGGGTGGGGGCGCACCGTGGCCCTCACCGCGCCGTCGGGGCTCGTCACCGAGCTCGGCTACGACGCCTTCGACCGCCTGGCCTCGCGGGTGGTGGCGTCGACGGTGCCGTACGCCGACGGCGCCGCGGAGCCCACGGAGACCTACGCCTGGACGCCCGCCGGTCGCCCGGAGAGCCGGGTCGACAACGCCCTGGTGGTCACGACCTGGACGCACGACAGCACGGGGCGCCTGGACACCGAGGTGGTCGATGGCCCCGCGTCGGCGCCGGTGACCACCCGGTCGACGACCTACCTGCCGCTCACCAGCTCGGGCGAGGTCGTGATGGCCCGCGCGGAGGCCGACCTCGACGGCAGCGTCACCTGGACGCTGGCCGACGCGCTGGACCGGGTGTTCGCGACCACCTACCCGGGCGGTGCCACCACCTGGCGGGCCTGGGACAGCCGGGGCCTGCTCGACACGGCCTGGGACCTCGACGGGGTCGAGACCGACTACGCGCACGACGGCCGGGGCTTCCTCGCGGCGGAGACGGTCGTGCCGCTGGGCGCCACGCGGAGCTTCGAGCGCGACGCGGCGGGCAACGTGACCTCGCTCACCGACGCGGACGGCGTCGTCACCGAGGCGGTGTACACCCGCACCGGTCAACCCGACACCGTCACCCGCCCGAGGCTGGGCGGCGGCGAGTGGACGCTGGCGTGGTACCTCTACGAGGACGACGGCCGGCCGTACATGGCCTCGACGGGCGGTGTCACGTCGGCGTACAGTTACGACGCGCTGCGGCGCCTCGCCTGGCGCTGCGACGGCCACGAGAGCAGCGGCTGCGCCCGCCAGGTGAACTACGCCTACGACGACGACGACCGCGTGACCACCGCCACCGTCTACCCGGCGGGATCGAGCACCCTGGCGACCTCGTACGGCTACGACGCCACCGGCAACCTCGCGACGCTCGCGCACCCGGGGGGAAGCACCGAGTCCTGGACCTACTACCGCTCGGGCCGCGTGGCCGGGCACGTCGACGAGGAGGGGGTGGGCTCGGCCTGGGGCTACGACGACCTGGGCCGGCTGGCGTGGGAAGACCTCCCCCGCCAGGGCGCGCGCTCGTGGACGTACACCCAGGGCGTGCCCTCGGGGACAGCCGGTGCCTACTACACCGAGGTGCGCCGCGACGAGCCCGACGGCGGCTCCTGGTTCACGCTGCACGACCACGCCGGGCGCGCGGTGTACGAGGAGGATCCCTACGGCGACAGCGTGGCGCGCGAGTTCGACGGCACCCACCTGGTGCACCAGGCCTGGTCGAGCGCGGCGGGGACCACGCTGGCGCACGAGGCCCGCGGCTACGACGCGGGCGGGCGACTGGCCTACCGGCTCGGCCCGGTCGACGACGCGACGTACACCGCGCTCGGCAGCGCCACGCCCGACCCGCTGGCGGGCGACTACGCCTTCGCGTACGCGCACAGCGACGCGGGCCGGGTCCTCTCGCGCCAGGGCCCGGGCGACAGGGCGGAGTGGAACTGGGTGGACGGGGTGGTGGAGTGGGAGGAGGTGTCGGGGCTCGGGACGACCACGTTCACCTACGAGAGCGACACGCCGCGGCTGGCGGCGCGGGCGACGGGCGACGGCTCGGGCGCGTCGCGCGAGACCACCTACGGCTACGACGTGCTCGGCCGGCTGGAGACGGCCGCGGTCTCCGACGGCAGCCAGTCGGTCCTCACCTCGTGGCTGGACCGCGACGCCTACGGCCGGCCCCGCGAGGTGACGCGGGTGGTGGACGGCGTGCTGGAGTCGTCGCGGGTGGTGACCACCGACCCCCGCGGGCGGGTGTCGACGCTGTCGTTGTCGACGCCCACGC
>CAYHRZ010000416.1:0-1240 GCA_964359125.1 uncultured Klebsiella sp.
AGCGCGGCTGTCGACGCGGCACGGCGCATCGGCGTGGGGGCGGGCGACTACGGCGACACCGCCTGCGAGGTCCCCGAAGTCGCGGCGCAACTCGAAAAGGCCTGGGCCCACTCCACCGCCAAGGGCTTCGCGTCGCCGGCGGCCCACGAGCGCTCGCGGGAGCTGATGAGGCTACGCTGCTAGCCGTGCCCGTCGGGGAATGGTCGTCCTCGACCTCCCGCTCGCGCGCCGCGATCCTACCTGACGATCGGCTTGTACTTGATGCGGTGCGGCTGGTCCGCCTCCGCGCCTAGCCGCTTGCGGCGGTCCTTCTCGTAGTCGTCGTAGTTGCCCTCGAACCAGACGACGCGACTGTCGCCCTCGAAGGCGAGGATGTGGGTGGCGATGCGGTCGAGAAACCAGCGGTCGTGGGAGGTGACGAGGGCGCAGCCGCCGAAGGCCAGGAGCGCGTCTTCCAGGGCGCGGAGGGTGTCGACGTCGAGGTCGTTGGTGGGTTCGTCCAACAACACGACGTTGCCCCCCGTCTGCAACATCGCCGCGAGCTGCAACCGATTGCGCTCGCCGCCCGAGAGGGTGCCGACCTTCTGTTGCTGGTCGGTGCCCTTGAAGTTGAACGCACCACAGTAGGCGCGGGCGTGGATCTCGCGGTTGCCCACCTTGATGATGTCGCGGCCGCCGGAGATGATGTCGTAAACGGTCTTGTTCGGGTCGAAGTTGCGGATTTGCTCCACGTGGGACAGCTTCACCGTGTCACCCACGGCCAACTCGCCGCCGTCCGGCTCTTCCTGCGCCGTGATCAGCTTGAACAGCGTTGACTTGCCGGCGCCGTTGGGCCCGATCACGCCGACGATGCCGCCGCGGGGCAAGTCGAAGTCGACGTTCTCGAAGAGCACGCGGTCGCCGTAGACTTTCCGCAGTCCCTGGGCGCGGATGACGTGGGTGCCGAGCCGCGGCCCCGGTGGGATGACGATCTCCGCCTTGCCGCGCCGCTCCTCGGGCTCGGCGTCCAACATCTGCTCGTAGGCGGCGAGCCGCGCCTTGGACTTGGCCTGCCGCGCCCGCGGCGACATGCGCACCCACTCCAACTCCCGCTCCAGGGTCTTGGCGCGAGCCACGGATGACTTCTCTTCCTGCTCGATGCGCTTCTGCTTCTGCTCGAGCCAGGAGCTGTAGTTGCCCTCCCAGGGAATGCCGTGCCCCTGGTCCAGTTCCAAGATCCAGCCCGCCACGTTGTCGAGGA
>CAYHRZ010000416.1:1250-5255 GCA_964359125.1 uncultured Klebsiella sp.
CAACAATAGATCTGGGCGCTGGAGCAGCAGCCGGCAGAGCGCCACGCGGCGGCGCTCGCCGCCGGAGAGCACCGCGATCTTCTGGTCCTCCGGGGGCACGCGCAGCGCGTCCATGGCGATTTCGAGCTTGCGGTCCAACTCCCAGGCGTTCTCGGCGTCGATCTTGTCCTGCAGTTCCGCCTGCTCCGCCAGCAGCGCGTCGAAGTCGGCGTCCTCCTCGCCCATCGCGTTGCCCACGGCCTCGAAACGGTTCAGCAAGGCCCGCGTGTCTTTCACCGCTTCCTCGATCTCCTCGCGCACGGTCTTGGTCTCGTCGAGGCGCGGCTCCTGGGGGAGGTAGCCCACGCGGGTGCCCGCGGCGGCCCAGGCCTCGCCGGTGAAGTCGGTGTCGACCCCCGCCATCACCCGCAAGAGCGTGGACTTGCCCGCGCCGTTGTTGCCGAGCACGCCGATCTTGGCGCCCGGGTAGAAGCTCAGCCAGATGCCCTTGAGCACTTCTTTCCCTCCGGGCCATGCCTTGCGGAGGTTCTTCATCACGTAGATGTACTGGTGGGCCATGGGGTGGGTCTCCGGGGCGCGCCTCTATCGCGGTGCCCGCGCGCCGGCGGCTGGGCGGCGCTCGCTGCGGGTAGCGGGCTCGGATAGTGCACAACATGTTGTGCGCGGCCTGCGGCGAGACGAGTCTGGGCGAGCCGTGTGGTCACTGCGGGCAGGATCCGCTGTTGAAGGGGCGGTACCGCCTGGATCGAGTGCTGGGCCGGGGGAGCACCGGCGTGACCTACGCGGGCACCAGGCTCGTCGACGGCGCCACCTTCGCCCTGAAGGAGATCCGCCCGGCCGCCGGCGCAAAGACCGAGGCGTTGGCACGGCGGGAGATCGAGACGCTCTCCCGGCTCAGTCACCCGCAACTACCGGCCTACATCGATTCGTTCTCGGATGGTCTTGGCAAGGGGCAGACACGGTGGTTGGTACAGGCGCTGGTCGACGGTCGCACCCTGCACGACGAGCTCCTGGGGCGCGCGTTCACTGAGTCCGAGGTGGTCGCGGTGGTCGAGGGGCTCTTGCCCGTGCTCGCCTACCTGCACGGCCAGGATCCGCCGGTGATTCACCGGGACGTCAAGCCTCGCAACGTGGTGCGCGGCGTGGACGGGAAGTTGTGGCTCCTCGACCTCGGCAGCGCGCGCGCGGCGGCGGTGAGCGCCGACTTCGGCGGCAGCACGGTGGCGGGCACCTTTGGCTACATGGCGCCGGAGCAGTTCCGCGGCGACGCGACGCCTGCCACCGACGTCTACGGTCTCGGTGCCCTCGCGCTGCACCTCTTGGCGCGACGTGAACCCGCGCAGCTGGCCGACGCCTCCGGGCGCCTGCAGTGGCAGCGAGCGGTGTCGCCCTCGTCCAGCCTTCGGCGCGTGCTCGGGGGCATGCTCGAGCCCGACCCGGCGCTGCGGCTCAGGGACACGGCGGCGGTCCGGGCGGCGCTGGGCGAACCGGCAGCGGCGCCTGGCGAGCAGCTCGCCGCCGTGGAGTCCAGCGAGGCCGCCGAGCGGCGCGCCTGGTGGCTGGTGGCGGCGGCCTTCTTGGGGGTCATCGTGCTGGTGTTCCTCGTGGCGGTGTACCGTTAGCCCTCTCTCGGAGTCCTGATGCGCGAACTGCTCTCCTGGCACCGGTTCGACGCGCTGCTCCGCGGCCAACTCGACGCCGCCGACCGGCTCCGCTTCCCGCTCACCTGGCTGGCCTGGCAAGTGCTTTCGGCTGCGGTGTTCGGGGCGTCCCTCGGCGTGTACGCGGTCACCAGTCGCGACTTGCCCGATCCCCGCTACCTGCTGGCCGGCTCGGTGAAGGTGCCGTTGTTGTTGCTTTTCACCTCGGGCATCACCATCCCGTCACTCTACGTGTTCGGCGCCCTCGCCGGCCTGCGGTTCGGGGCCCGCGAGCTGGCCGCGCAGCTGATGGTGGCGCACACGGTGCTGGCGGCGGTGCTCGCCTCGCTGGCCCCGGTGCTCGCGTTCTTCGCGCTCACCACCTCGTCGTACTCCTTCATGGTCTTGCTCGATGTACTGGCCTGTGCCACCGCGGGCTTCTTCGGCGTCCGGGTGTTTCTCCGTGCCCTCGGCGAGCCCGACCCCCGGCTGGCCGAGGCGGTCCCGGCGGTGGATGAGCCGCTGCGGGTAGCCGAATCGCTGCCGGGGGCGGAGGCCGGCGCCCTCCCCGTCGTCGACGCGGGCGCGGCGGTCAAGCCCCTGGCGCGCCGCGCGGTGGCGCCCCCCGCCAAACCCAGGAGCCCCAGGGAGTTGCTCCGCTCCTGGCTGGCACTCTACGCCTTCGTGGGCGTGCAGGCGGGGTGGATCCTTCGGCCGTTCATCGGGCGCCCCGAGCTTGAATTCGTGATTTTCCGCCCCAAGGAAGGGGGCTTCTTCGGGGCAGTGTGGTACCACTTCTGGCGGATGCTGACGGGCGAGTGAGCACCCGTGCGCTGGGTGACGGTGTCAGGGAGTTCCTCGCCCGGGGCGGGGCGCGTGGCGCCGTGTCGAAGCTCGACGGACCGCGAGGGCTTGCGGTAACCGTCGCGGCGGGGGGGGCCTACGGCGCGGTGATGGCAGCCTTCGGTGGCTGGGCCGGCGACAGGGCCTGGATGGTGTGCTTCGGGGCAGTGAAGGTCCCAATGCTCTTCGGCGCGACCATGCTCCTGGCCGTGCCGAGTTTCTACGTCGCCAACGTGGTGATGGGCGTCGGCAGCGACTTCCGGAGAGTGTGGCGGTCGCTGGTCGACTACCAGATCGCGGTTTCCCTGCAACTCGCCGCGCTGGCCCCGGTCACCCTGCTGGTGAACCTCGCGGAGTCGAACTACCGCGTGGCTCAGGCCTGGTCCACGGTGGTGTTCGCGGCCGCCGCGTGGAACGCACGGCAGGGCGTCGCCCGTGCCTACGCGCCGCTCGAAGCCGCCCGGCCCGCACACCGGTCGCTGCGACGCCTGTGGTTCGTGCTCTACGCCTTCCTCGGCGTGCAAATGGCGTGGGACCTGCGCCCCTTCGTGGGCAACCCCGAGCTGGCGGTCACCTTCTTCCGTGACGAGATCGGCAACGCGTACACCGAGGTACCCCGGGTGCTCTGGGAGGCGCTCCTCGCCCTCTAGCCCCGGCAGCCGCGCGGGTCCGCTTCCGTCTGGATGCACTCCAGCATCCAGGCGTGGCGGTCGCGGAACCAATCTTTGAGTTCGTTGATCTCGGTCTGGAAATCGGCCGCGCCCCAGCGCGCGGTGTTGCGGGCGGCGGGTTCCTCGAGACCATCCGCCAGCGTGTCGATCGTGAGTTCGAGGTTCTCGGCGCTGTACTCGTCGAGCAAGAGCGCCTCGAAGCGACCCCAGTAGCGGTCCTGGAACTCGGGGACGTCGAAGAGCCCCTCGTACCAGCCGAAGGTGAACACGGCCGTGCAGTCGCTGGTCTCGTTCTGGTTGTCCCACCACTGGGGGTCGACGGCGCGGGAGTCGGTGGAGGCGCTGGCGCGGTCGAAGTCCCACACCGGCCCCGCCGTCACCAGCCCCTCGCGATCCTGGTACATGTAGCCGGACAGTCGGAAGGCGTCGGGGTTCTTCATCACCACGTTGACGATGTGGTGGTCGATGAACGAGTCGACGTCCATGATCTCGTCGTAGCCGAGGCCGGTGCCGGGGTCGGTCAACGTGTCACTCGCAAGGGCGAAGCCCAGGCTGTCGAGGCGGTCACGGAGGTAGCTGAGTTGGGGCCGCTCGATGATGTCTTCGCTCGGCTGCACCATCACGAACCCCTGCTGGAAGTCGAACTCCCCGCCGCCGCTGCCCGCGGAGAAGCCCGATTCCCCGTCGCCCGTGCGGTCGATCTTGAAGATGTAGCCGCCGGTCACCTCGGGCTCGGCCACGTCTTCCGGCAGGATCGGCGTAATGTCGACCCGGTTCTCGTCGCGCTCGATCTCCTCGGTGAGCACGTACACGCCGAGGTAGTCGTCGCTGTCGACCGCTTGGCCCCGCTC
>CAYHRZ010000417.1:0-5205 GCA_964359125.1 uncultured Klebsiella sp.
TGTCGGTGTCGGTGTCGCCGTCGGTGTCGCCGTCGGTGTCTCCGTCGGTGTCGGCGGCGTCCTTGGTGCCGGTGTCGGCCACGGGTTCGATGCAGGCGAGGTTCAGAGAGACGAGAAGCATGGTCATTCCTTTGGGTTGAGCGTCAAATATCCCAGCCGAGCGTCGTGATGAACGTCCGGCCGGGGAGGGGGTAGCCGATGAAGTCGGTGGTCGCGACGACAGCCATGTGCTCGTCGTCGGGGCGCGCGGGGTCGCGGGGCACCACCTCGGTGGTGGTGTCGAGCAGGTTCAGCGCGGCGAGCTCCACCCTGGGCCAGCGGGGGCCGGGTTGGGCGCGGACGAAGGCCCCGTGCAGCTCGCGGGGCGCCGAACGGTAGAGGTTGCTGCCGTCCCAGTAGTTGGGCGCGGTGTAGGCGTAGTTGTAGCCCAGCCGCAGCGTTTCTTGCCAGTGGACCGAGGCGGAGAGGCTCAGCTCCAAGGGTGGTGTGCGCGGCAGCTCGTTGTTGACAAAGGAGGAGCCCTCCGTGAGGTTGAGGCTGCGTTGCCAGGTCAAGCTCCCGCCGACGTCCAGCCGGTCGAAGAGCTGGGCATCGATGGCCGCCTCGATGCCCTGGACGCCAGTCTTTCCGTAGTTGACCGGGTACACGCTGTGTTGGGAGTTCTGCACCCACACGATCCGGTCGGTGCTCCACAACCAGAAGGCGGCGGTGTCGAGCGCGAGCTGTCCCCAGTGGCCGGGGGACAGTTCCCACCGCGCGCCCACGTCGGCGTGCGTGCCGCGCTCGGGCAACAACTCCGGGTTGCCGATGATGCCGCCCCGGTCGCCGTACAACTCGGTGAGGTCCGGCGGGCGCAGGTAGCGGCCGACGTTGGCCTTCAGCGACAGGAAGGGGAGGGGACGGAGGAGCAGGCCGAGACGGGGGTCCACGCTGCCGTCGACGACCGGGACGTCCGCGCCGCCGCCCTCGTAGTCGGGCACTCCCGCGGCGACGGAACGGTTGTCCAGGACGGTGCCGGTCACGACGGGCGACAGGGTGATCCGGTCCACCCAGAACCGGAAGTCGGCGGAGGCGGCCAGGGTGGCCACGAGCCGAGAACGCTCGGTGGTGGCGGCGCTGCCGAGCAGGTCCTCGGTGACCACCGACTCCCCGCGCAGCCCCGTCGCGAGGGCGGGCACCACCCACGCGGCGGGGACGACGTTGCCGTGGGCGCGCAGGCCGAGGGTGTTGAAGGTGGAACGGCTCCACTGCCGGCCGCTGTTGATCTCGCCCTCGCGGTCGTCGAGGGTCTCGTCGCGGAAGAGGTGCCAGAGCGTGGCGGTGCCGCTGGTGCGCGGGCCGCAGGCGTCGGCGCTCGCCACGGCGAGGTTCCGGGTGGTGGCGAGGCGCGCGGCCTCGGCGGGCAGCGAGGTGGTGCCGGGGAGGCCTTCCTCGCGGGAGAGGGGGGCGTCGAACAGCGTGAGGCGCGTGTTGCCGCGGGTGGCGCGGACGCGCCCGTGGGCGGAGAGTTGCCGCTTGTCGTTGTTGCCGCGGGTGAGGAAGTGGTCGTCGAGCAGGTTGTAGGTGGTGGCGTTGTCGGCGAAGTAGGTGAAGTCGCCGCGGGTGCTGAACGCGTCGGCGAAGAACTGCGCCTCGAGCGGGTCTCCGGCGTAGCCACGGGCGGTCGGTCGCGACACGATGCTGTCGAAGGCCGTGGCGCGGGCGGTGTCCCAGGACCCGTAGCTGGCGGTGGCCCGGCCGGGACCGTCGCCGCGGCTCACGAGGTTCACCACGCCGCCGATGGGGGAAGCGAGGAAAGAGGCCGGGGCGTTGCCACGCCACACCTCGAGGCGCTCGAAGGCCGCGAGGGGTAGCTCCGAGAGGTTCACGACGTCGGCGCCGTCGGGGTTGAGCGGCACCCCGTCGAGGAACACCTCCACCTGCCGCAGCGTGGCGCCGCGGATGCTCACCGCCGAGAAGTCGCCGAGGCCGCCGAGGCGCTGCACGCTGGTGCCACTGGCGGTGTCGAGCAGCTCCGCCACGTCGGCGCTGGCGGGCACGCGCGCGTCGACCGGCAACACCGTGACCGACGCGCTGGTGGCGGCGGGGTCGGGGCCGTCGGGACGCGCGGCCTCCACCACCACGTCCTCGGATGGGGGCTCGGCGGCGGCGGCGCTGGCGGCGAACAAAAGCAGGGTGTTCCCGGGAGAAGTTCCGGGGACGAGGTGCCGTGCGACGGTGGCCCACCGGGGGCCGGTCGGACGCGGCATCCCGGCTCCGGGGATCGGGCGCAAGCGCCCAGGCGTCCATCTCGCGGCCAGGTTTCCCGGCTCGGGGGCGTCGTCCCCGCCGCCTTCCCACGACGTGTCGCAGTGGCGTGTGGCGGGGCTTGCCCCCTCACGGTTGCGGGCCAGCGCCGGAATTTCACCGGCTTCCCTACGACCACGAGGTGGACGGCGGTGCTATTGCAACCCCCGGCGGGGTGCAAGTACGGCGGGCTACCGGTGCCGCGGGTGGCGCTGCGATAGCGCAGCGGCGTGAACCCACCGCCCTCCGCCCTACGCGTCGCGGTGGTGCTAGCGGTGGCGATCCTCGCGGTGTCGACGGCGGGCACGCTGGTGCGGCTGGCGCCGGGCAGCTCGCCGCTGGGCCTGGCGGCCTGGCGGCTGGGCATCGCGTCGGTGGTGCTCTTGCCCTGGTTGCGCCCCCTGGGACGTCGTGAGCTGTGGTGGACGCTCGGGGGTTCGCTGCTGCTGGCACTGCACTTCTGGTCTTGGTTCACGTCCCTGGGGCTCACCAGCGTGATGCGGAGCACGCTCCTGGTTTGCCTGACGCCGATCTGGGCGGGCGTCCTCGAGGGGTTCTTGCTCAAGAAGGCCCCGGCCCCGCGCTTCTGGGTGGGCATCGCGGTGGCGCTGTGCGGGGTGGTCGCGATGGTGGGCATGCCGGGCGAAGGCGGGGTCCTCGGCGACGCGCTGGCGCTTCTCGGCGGCCTGCTCGGCGCCGCCTACTTCACCGCCGGGCGGGTGGTGCGCGCCACGGTGCCCATCGGCAGCTACGCGGCGCTCTCCTGCCTGGCGACGACGGGGTGGCTGGTCCTGCTCGCGCTGGGCAGCGGCGAGTCGCTGGCGCTCGGCGTCGACGCGCGCTGGGCGGCGCTGGGCCTGGCGCTCGGCCCCCAGTTGCTCGGCCACGTGGGCTTCAACTACGCGGTGGGCAGGCTCCCGGCGGCGATCGTGGCGGCGGTGATCCTGCTCGAGCCGGTGGGGGCCACGGCGGTGGCGGCGCTGGTGCTGCGCGAGTGGCCCACGGCGGGGGAGGTGGCCGGCGGGACGGTGACGATGATCGGCGTGGGGATCGCGGCGTGGCCGGGGCGGGTGCGTTTCCGGAGCGCGCCAGTGCCGTCGGCGTGATGGGGGACGGGGCCGCTAGGACACGCGCGACCACTCCTCCACGCGGATGACCCGCGCGTCGGTGCCGAGCACGGGGTCGTGCTCGTAGGTGTCGAGCGGACTGCGACCCCACCGCGACACGCCGAACGTGCCCTGCCAGGTGGCGCTGTCGCCGGGCCGGCGGACGCGCACGACGTAGCAGAAGGTGAAGTCGAAGGCACCGTCGTCGGCGGTCTCGACGAGCTTCGCGCCCCGGGGACCGAGTTGCGCGGCGCCGTGGGCGGTGCTGGTCTTGACGAGGTCATCGTCGAAGGAGGCGAAACCGCTGGTGCTGTAGGCGACGTCCAGCGACTGGTCGCCGCGGTTGACGAGCGAGACCTGGTGGTCGCGCCAGGGTTGCGGCTTCGGCGGGGTGCTCTGCTTGCGGGGGTACTTGTAGGGCGGCTCGAGCGGCGGCCAGGTTTCGACGGTCACGATGGCGAGGACGAGGTCCGGGGGGTTTGTTTCCATGGCGCCGTTACGGTGGCCGCTGCGGGCTGGAAGGGGGTGGCGTGAGATTTTCTCGAGGCGGTGGCGCGGAGAGGTCTGGGGCGCCGGAGGGCTCGCGGCCCCGGTTGGGATCTGCGCCGGGTTGCTGGCCGTCTCACGCGAAGGCGCCAAGCCGCAGAGAACGACGCGCGGGGAGTGCGTCGGTGCGGGTGGGCTGTCCCTCGACAGCGGTCGGCGGCGCCGGAGCGTCCCGTGACGGCCCCGTGGCGGCGGGTGGGGACGGTGTCTGTCAACCAACTCGGGTAGACCTCGACACCTGGTCGAGTTGGTTGACGAGAATCGTCGTGAAGTTTGAATCGTTTGGCACCGAAATCCTGAGCGACACCGCCCCCCAGCGCCGACTCCAGCGCGCAACCCGACCAGCCCTCGCCCGGTCCGGCCGCGCGACGCTGCTGCCGTGGGTCGCCGGGCGTGCCGGGCCGCGCTACGCACGCGGCGGAGATTCCCCATGAAACGCCTCGCCTTCGTCACCCTGCTGCTGCTCCCCGCCGTGGCCCACGCGGAGTGGGAGATCACCAACAAGGACGCCAACAGCTACGCCTTCACCAAGACCTGCGGCAGCAAGACGGAAGACTTCTCCATCGCGGGCGGCACCACGCGGAAGTACTCCATCCCGGCGGGCGCCACCTCGTGTACGCTCACACTCAACAACACCAGTTGTACCGTGAAGGACAACGAGGCCTGCGAGATCAAGTCTTCGAAGATCGCGAAGAAGTAGGGACTCTCGTTCTGGGCGGCCGCCCCTCCGGGGCGCCGGGCTCTCGCTGCGGCCCTCCGGGCCTACGCTCGATCCCTGCCGCGCGGCGAGGGCAGGCCCTTCGCACGTCGAGCTACCCGAATGGCGGCTGCCCCTGCCTAGGTTTCCTACCCGTGGGCGCGCAGCGTCGGCCGGGAGCCGCTCTCCGCGGCTTGGCGGCTTGGCGTGAGACTCAGCGCGTCGTTGGGCGAGGTGGCGGGGCACGGCGCACGCAGAGTCGCAGAGACGCAAAGGACGGGGCCGGGAGTTTGACTCACGCGGCGGCCGGCGTAGTCGAAGAAGCCCACCGGCGAGCCGCGAAGTTGCTCCTCGAAGTTCACCACCTGCGACGCCCTACCCGTCGATCCCCAGGATCGCCTCGGCAGCGGACAGGCGCACCTCCTCCGACACGTCGTCGAGGCGAGTACGCAACGCCGAAAGCGCGTCGCGGGCGCCGAGGTCTTCCAGCGACCGACAGGCCTCGGCCCGGACGGTGGGATCCGGGTCGTCGAGGGCGCCGACCAGGGGGCCGATGGCCTCACTGCACCC
>CAYHRZ010000418.1:0-5196 GCA_964359125.1 uncultured Klebsiella sp.
CGGGTCGACGCTGAGGTGGCCAGCCGCGCCTCGCAGGTCGACGGCGCCGTGGCGCAGGCGCAGGCGCAAGTGTCGTCGGGCTTCGCGCAGGCCCGGGCCTCGGTCGAGAGTGGCGCGGCAGCGGCGCTGGCCGAGGTGGAGGGCCACGCGGCCTCGGCCCTCGCCGCCGTCGACGGCGCCCTGAGCACGCAACTCGCGGCTTTGGAATCGGGTATCGGCACCGAACTGGGCCGCCTGGAGGAGCTCCGCGGCACCACCTTGAGCGCCTTCAACACCGCCTTCGACGCGGAGATCGCCAACATCCGGCAGGTGGGCGAGAAGCGGGCCGGCGAAGCCCTGGCCACGGGAAACAGCAAGGGCTCGCAGTACGCCGCCCGGGGCGGGGATGGGATCGACGGCGACCGCAACCGCGCCCGTGCCGACGCCGCGCGCAAGGTAGGCAACGACTACGCCGCCCGCATGCGGGAAGAAGCCAACAAGATCGCCGACGAGCTGGCCGGCGGGAAGGGCTCGCTGTCCCAGCAAGTCAACGACATCGTGGACCCGGGCGTCGAGTCGCTCGGGGGACAGCTCGAGCAGGCGAAGACCAGCCTGCAGTCAGCGGCCGAGCAGGCCCGGGCCCAGGTGGAGCAACAGCGCGTGGCCGCCAACAGCGCCGTCGAGAGCGCCCGGGCGCAGTCGGTGGGGCAGCTCAGCGCGGAAGAGCAGAACAGCCTCGCGGACCTGACGGCCCGGGGGGCGACCGTGAAGGGGAACTTGGCGGCGGCCGGCGAGGCGCTGAAGGCGCAGATCCGCGCGACCGAGTCGACCCTCAACGGCGCCTTCGACGGCTTGCTCGCCGGCCTCGGCGGCAGCATCAACGACGGGGAGCTTCCCGACCGTCGCGAACTCGCGGGGGGTTCGGCGCTGGCCGAGGCCCAGATCGAGGAGGACCGCGCGCGCGCCATGACCGACATGGACGGCATCGTCGACGCGGGCTTCGGCCAACTCGACGGCGACTTGCAGCGCGGCCTCGACGCGATCGCGACGGCGACGTCGCAGGCGGTGGCCGCAGCGGGGCAATCGGCCACTGATGCCACCACCGCTCTGGCCGAGACCGCCGCCGGCGCGGGCACGGCGCTGGCCGAGCTGGGCACCAGCTTCGGCAGCAAGATGGGCGAGATCGTCACGGGCGTGCTGGAGGGTGCCCGTGGGCTGGTCGACAACACGAAGAAGGGCGCCGACGAGAGCCAGGCCCGGATGGTCGCGCAGCTCGCCGACGTCAAGGGCAAGGTCGACGCGTCGCTGGGCCAGGCCCTGTCGAAGTTGCCGTCCGACATCAGCACCCAGGCCGAGGCGGAGGCCAGCAAGATCCAGCCGTGGTGGAAGAAGGCGCTGGCCATCCTCGCGGCGGTGGTGGTCGTGGTGCTCATCACCGTGGCCACCGGCGGCGTGGGCCTGGTGGGCATGATCCTGGTGGGCGCGGCGGCGGCGGTTGCAGGCAAGCTCGCCTACGACATGTCGATGTGGGCCATGACCGGGGTCAAGCCCTTCGACAACTTCCAGGACTACCTGGTCGAACTCGGGCAGACGGCGCTACTCGGCGCCATCACCGGCGGCGCGGCGGGCCTCATCGCCAAGGGCGGCCTGCTCGCCGCGATGAGCCTCGGCGGCAAGGTGGGCGTGATGGGCGCGGCCTCGTTCCTCGGCTCGGCGATCGACCAGGCGGTCGACGTCTGGTACTTCAAGGAAGGGTTCAACCTCTCGGAGTTCTTCCTCAACGGCGCGGTGGGCACGATCGTGTCGGCCATCGGCCTCGGCGCGGCCAGCCTGGCCGGTCGGGCGCCGGCGGCGGTGCAGGGGGCGCTCACGAAGGGCCCGGGTTCCAACACCTGGAACAACTTCCAGAGCAACTTCGCCAAGATCGTCCCCTGGGCCACCACCCCGTCGTCGCGAGCCGCGGTCTACAACGCGCTGAAGAGCCTGGCGGGGAACCCGCAGCCGGTCGAAGACGTCGTCAACACCGTGGTGAGCGAGACGCTCAACCGGAGCATCGAGAACAACCCGCTCGGCAACGGCCCGGGGCTGACCGCCGACTCGGAGAAGGGTCCCGGGGTGGTCGATGCCGTGGCCAGCCCCGACAAGGTGAAGAACGAGAACTTCCCCAAGGTCACCGTGCCCGACGAACTCACGGGGAAGAAGAAGAAGTAGTAGTAGGGGGCGGCGGGGGTCGAGGGCTCGCCGCGGGGCAGGGGCCGGGCCCTGTCAGGCCGACGGCCGGCGCGCCAGGAGCGACTCGGACCGCGCCGCCACCAGGGGCACCAGGAGCGACAGCGCCAGCGACAGCGTGGCGATGAGTTCCATCCCGACCAGCCGACCGCTCGGCTCCGAGCGCAGCAGCGACGCCGCGAGCAGCGCGGCGCCCGCCGCGGCGAGGTGCTGCACCGCCGAGTTCAACGATTGGAAGGCGGCCCGCGCCGCGGGGAGGGGCACGCGCGACACCTGCGTGGTGTGCGACACGTTCCGCGCGCTCATCACCAGCATCATCGCCGGGAACAACACCCACACCGGCACCGGGGGGGGCACGGCCAGGAACCAGCCGACACCCGTCACGACGAAGCCCACCGCGCCGGCCACTGCGAGGGTCACCACGCCGAGCTTGTCGACCAGTGCCCCGAACAGTCGGAGCGCCACGAAAGAGAGCGTGCCACCGAGCATGTAGAGCAGGCCCAGGTCGTCGCGGGGCCAGCCCAGGTTGAACTGCAAGAAGGCGCTGAGGTTGGGGATGAGGAGGAAGCCGGAGAACGTCAAGAGCGCGGTCGTGGCGAGCCCGGTCCACGAGGCCGGCTCTCGCGCCAGCGTACCCAACTCCGCCCGCGTGCCCCGTCGGGGTCCCTCGAGGTGGCCGGTGAGCCTAGGCAACGCTGCCACCGCGAGCCCCGCGATCAGCAACCCCGCGCCGCCCACGGCGAAGAACGGCGCCCGCCACGTGGCCAGTCGCGACAGTTCCAGCCCGGCGGGTACGCCGAGCACGCTCGCCACCGAGAAGGCGCCCATCACCGCGCCCATCGCCCGGCCGCGGCGCTCGACCGGGATCACGTCAGCCACGATGGAGAGCGCCACGCTGGTGGCCGGCCCGCCAAACGCACCTGCCAGCACCCGCGCGAGCACCAGGGTGGTCATGCTGGTCGCGAAGCCCCCCATCACCGTGCCAAGCGCCAGCCCCCCCATGCACGCGCCCAGGGCCACGCGGCGGTCGAAGCGATCGAGGACCGGCGAGAGCGCGAGCCCCGCCACGGCAGCGGCCAGCGTGTAGGCCCCGCCGACGATGCCGATGTGCTCCAGGGGCACGCCCAGCGCCACCGCGAAGTCCGGGCCCAGTGGCATCACCATCATGAAGTCGACGATGTTGACGAACTGCACGGCGCCGACCAGGAAGACGATGGCGCGCTCGGACCGCATCCCGGGCGGCTATCGCGACGCCCATTGGGGGGCCGGTCGCGAGCCGGCGTACCCGTCAACCAAGTCGAGGAGACCCCGACACCTGTTCCAGTTGGTTGACAGATTCGGTGCCGGGGTGGGTGTACGCGTCAACCAAGTCGAGGAGACCTCGACACCTGTTCCAGTTGGTTGACAGATTCGGCGCCGGGGTGGGTGTACGCGTCAACCAAGTCGAGGAGACCTCGACACCTGTTCCAGTTGGTTGACACGCCACATCGTGAGCTACCCAGCGTTCGGAGCGGTCGTGACGGTCGTGAGCCACTGCTCGATCGCGTCGAGGTCGTGGGCCAGGGCGATGGTGTCGCCGGACAGGAGCCGGGGGCGCACGCCGGGCAGTTCGAGTCGCGCGTCGTCGAGCAACTTGCGGTGCTCGTCGCCACCCCCGCGCCAGCTCGGCCGCGTTTGCTCCGGGAAGCTCCACGTTCGCCGCCGCCGACAGGTGACGCACCAGCGCCTCGCGATCCGCGCGGAGCTCGGCCAGGAGCAGGATGACCGAACCCATCAGAACTCGATGCCCTCGGCTTCGATGCGCGCACGCGGGGACGGCGGCGCGTGCTCGAGGTGGACGAGGTGCACGTCGTAGTCGAAGGCCGTGGCGCAGGCTCGGAGCACGTCGCCATCGGTGGCCCCCGACGCGCCGCAGACCGCCATGTCGACGTCGCTACCCTCGTGAGCTTGGCCGCGAGCGAAGGAGCCAAAGCGGATCACCGCGCTGGCCCCGCTCGCGGAGCGGATCGCGGGCGCGACACTCGCCAGCCGCTCGCGGAGTTCCTCGGCCCGCCGTCGCGCGGCCGTCTCCCGCTGGCGCGCCGTTGCCAGGAGGTAGGCACGGGTATCGGCGGGCGTGACGGGCATGCCACAGTCTAGGCGCCGGAGGCGGGGGAGGCCATCCCGGTGGCGAGGCCGACCCATCCGGGGCGCATCTGAGGAACTCAGGAAGGGAGGAGGGCAGGAGGAGACCGTCCGGGGCGGGGCGCGCCCAGGCAACATCGCCGGTACTGCGATGATCGTACGCGAGGGGCCAGGGGGCGGCGGGCTCCGTCGCCGGTCTCGCCGGGTTGCGTCGCGACCCGGGACAGGATAGTAAGGTGAACTACAGAACGCCCGCATCGCTCGCGCCCGTGCTCGCGCTCGCGCTCGCGCTCGCGCTCGTGTCCGTGGTAGTCGTGGCATGACGAGGAGAGAAACATGGCTGGTCAATACGTGCGACTCCTCGACACGCGGTCGCTCGCCGCGAACCTCTTCGCGCCGCCGCAGTCGGTGCTGGACCTCGGAGCCTACCGGGTGATCGTCGTCGACTGCCGCTTCGCGGTGCTCGGCAGCGCGGGGAACCTGATTATCGAGACCGCCTCGGTCAACGAGGAGGGCGCGTGGCGCACGGCACTCACCATCCCCGTGAACGCCGCCCCGGCGCTCCTCGAGATCACGCTCTTCGGGCGGTACATCCGGTGGCGCACCGACCAGAACGTCGCGGGCGGGCCGGTCGCGACGGTGGACCTGGTGGCCAAGGAGTAGCGGTGGGCGCCTGCGGCGGCGGCGGGACCATGCCCTGCGGCTGCGGGGGCGCGGCGGGCGAGTGTAGCTGTGGGCACGCGGCGCCAGGGCGCACAGGACCGTTGGCCGCGCGCGGCCGCGCCGGGCGCGAGGCGGCGCGGCGGCCGGCGGGCCCGTGGACGGCGGCGCAGGCCGGCGGCGCGCACTCGCCACCGCCGCCCG
>CAYHRZ010000419.1:0-3120 GCA_964359125.1 uncultured Klebsiella sp.
ACTACGCGGTGATCTACCGGACCAACGCGGCGAGTCGTCCCCTGGAGCAAGCCCTCACCCGCGCCCGGGTGCCCTTCGTGCTGGTCGGCGGTCGGAAGTTCTACGAGCGCCTGGAAGTGAAGGACCTGGTCGCCTACCTGCGGCTCTTGCTCAACCCGGTCGACGACATCGCCTTCGCCCGCGTGGTCAACGTCCCGGCGCGCGGTTTCGGCGACAAGGCCATGGAGCAGCTGCGGGCCGAGGCCACGCGCGCCGGCGTGCCCCTGCGGGTCGCGGCACGCACCCTGGGGCGAACGGGCGGCCGGGTGGGCAACACCCTCGCGGCGTTCTCGCTCATGATGGACCGCTTCGAGGCCAGCGCGCGGTTGATGCCCCCGGGCGACCTCGTGATGTTCGTCGCGACGGAGACGGGCTACCTCGCGGCCCTCGAAGCGGAAGACACCGACGAGGCCCGCGGCCGCATCGACAACATCCGCGAGCTCGCCCGGGCCGCCGCGAGCGCCATCGAAGAGGACGAGGGCGGCGAACTGGGCAACGACGACACGGCGCCCGGCGTGGCCGCGCTGAGGCGCTTCCTCGACCGCGCCACGCTCTCGGCCCAGGCCGACGACCTGCCGGACGAGGGCAACGGCGCCGTCACGCTCCTGACGGCCCACCTGGCCAAGGGGCTCGAGTTCCCGGTGGTCTTCGTGGTGGGCCTGTGCGAGAAGTCGTTCCCCCACGCGCGGTCGGAAACGCAGGACGAGATCGAGGAAGAACGTCGACTGGCCTACGTGGCCTTCACCCGCGCCCAGGAGCGGCTCTTCCTCAGCTCGCCGCAACGCCGGCGGTCGCTCGATGGCTGGTGGGAGGACGCTTTGGTGTCTCGCTTCGTGGTGGAGATCCCGCCGGAGGCGCTCGCCGAGCCGCCCCGGGTGGCCCGGCGACCGGCATTCGGCTCGCCCGGCCTCCCGCTCGGGCGCGGTTCACCCGCCACGGCGCCCTTCCGCAGCACGCCGGGCGCGCCCGCCCGCCCGCCTGCGCCGACCCTGCGGCCCGTTGCCCGCCCCGGGGGCCTGCGAACGTTGCTGCCGGACACCATGGAAGGTTTTGCGGTGGGAGCGGACGTTCTTCACCCCCTCCTGGGTCTAGGGACAATCGCCAAGCGGGAGGGCACTCCCTCCAACCCCCGTCTCACTATACACTTCACATCCCACGGCCCCCGCACCGTCTACGCTGCGTCGGCCGCCCTCGAGCTTGTCATCGGCCCCAAGGACTAGGAGCACTGCGGCGTGATTGTCTCCTGCGAGTCATGCAAATCCCGCTACAAGCTGGACGACAACAAGATCACCGGTCGCGGTGCGAAGATCACGTGCCCCAAGTGCAAGCACGTATTCGTCGTGCTCGCGCCCACCCCACCGGCACCGGAAGTCGTGCGAGTAGGCGCCGATCCCCAGCGGCCTGACAGCGACTGGGAAGACGACGAGCCCACGCGGGTGGGACGGGACCTCGGCGCCCAGGCGCAGGCGGCCCTGGGCGAGACCGAAACCCCCATTGGCAGTGTGGTCACGGCGGCGGCCCGCGCGGCGATTTCCCGAGACACGTACGAGGTCTCTCGGCCCCGGGTCGAGCAGGCCGCCCCGCCCGCGATGAGCAAGGAGGAGGTCCAGGCGCGGGCCGGCGCGCTCGACTTCCGCAAGGTGGGCGTCACCGCTTGGAAGGTCAAGGTGCGGATCGGCCTGGTGTACGACTTCAGCGATACGCGCACGCTGCGGAAGTACATCGCCGACGGCCGGGTCACCGCCGCCGACGTGATCAGCTACGACGGCAAGACCTGGAAGCCGATCGGTGAAATCCCGGACCTGGACGAGTTCTTCGTCCAGACCTTCGACCGCCTCTCCGTCGAACAAGCCGCCCGGGGCGAGCCGCCGAGGGAGTCTCCGGCTCTGGCGGACCTCGGCAACGTGGCGGCCGAGCTGGCGGCGGCGGCGGCGGCCGAGGAAGAGCGCAACGAGGCGAGCGGTCGCGGCCCGGTCTACCAGGACCCGTTCGAGCAGCTCAAGCAGAAGCAGCGCGACCGGATGCAGCAAAAGCGGGTGAAGAAGCCCGACGAGGGCCGGGGCGGCGTCGGCTTGTGGGTCGGGGTGGCGGCGGTATTGCTCGTCGGCTCGGTCGGCCTCTGGTACCTCAGTCGCACCGACGGCGGCAGCGGCGAGAGCACCACCATCAGCACCGCGACCACCGTGCCCAACGGCTCCGGGGCCAAGACGGGGCGGGGCGTGGAAGCGGCGCCGGCCGGGCCTACGCGCGAGGAGATCCAGAGGGCGATCGACGAAGAAGCGAAGGCCAAGGCCGAGGCGAGTGGCGGCGAGGCCTCGGCGGCGGTGGCTGAGAACACTGCAGCCCCGGCCCCGGTCGACTGCCCGGAGGGGTATCTGCAACTCGGCAACGGCAAGTGCATGCGGCCGGAGATCCCGGGCGGCGTGTCGGCGGTGGCTGCCCCGCCCGCGACGGCGGCGGTCCGCGCCGGTGGCGCACCGTCGAGCGCGCCCGTGGCCTCCACCACGGCGCCCACCGACGACGAGCAGGTGGGCGACGACGCCGCGCGCGGCGGCGACTGGAACACCGCCATCGTGGCCTACACCAAGGCGGTGAGCAAGAAGGGCGAGAGCGGGGCGCTGCTGGCCAAGCTAGGCGAGGCCCAACTCCGGGTGGGGGATCCGGCCGGCGCGCAGGGCACGCTGAACAAGGCCGTGCAGAAGGGGAGCACGAAGAGCCACAAGCTGCTGGCGCGGATCGCGTCCGAGGCAGGCGACACGGCGGGAGCCAAGACCCACTACCAGGCGTACCTTGCCGCCTTCCCCAACGACGCCGAGGCCAAGAAAGGGCTCGACGCCCTGGGGGGGTAGCCGACATGGAGGTCGTGTGCCCGCGGTGCCAGGAACGGCACACCATCGACCCCCCGGCCTCCGCACGCTCGCGCGGTCGCCCGCTGCGCTTCCGTTGTGCCGAGTGTGGGCACACCTTCCCGGTGCAGGGGGAGGGCAGCGGCCCGCTCCCCCCGGCGTTGCTGCCCACTGAGCCGGCTACCCGCTTGCCGTCCCTGGGGCCGGCGCCCACCGGCGAGCCGGTCGAGATGCT
>CAYHRZ010000419.1:3130-5185 GCA_964359125.1 uncultured Klebsiella sp.
GCGGCTTGGCCCGGTTGGCAGCGGGTGGTTTCTGTCCCTGCTGCTGCGCCATCTGCGCCATCTGCTGCTGCATCTGCTCCTGCATCTGCTGCATCTGCTGCATCTGCTGCGGGTCCATGGGGCGGGGCGGGCTGCCCGCACCGACGACGTGTCGCAGCACGGCATGCGATGGACCGCCATCGGCGATCGCCCGGACTTTGCGCTGTTCTTCTTGGCGGCCGACCGGCTGGGGCAGAGCGGCCCGACGCTCTCCCCCGCCGCGTCGCCGATCCCCCGTCGCGACGCTGGGCTGAGCATGGCCCCCGAGGAAGAGATCTACGTGCGCGAGGACCTCGAGGGGGCCGAGAGCCCCACGGCCTTCGTCGGACGCCCCCCGGCGGCCGACGAGATCCCGCCGGTGCCCGACCTGGGCAACCCCACGCTCGACCCCGAGCCGCCTCCGACCGCCGACATGGGCGCGGCCATCGACCCCGCCGGTGCCGTCGACGAGGTGCCCCCCGACATGGTCGGAAGCACCATGGGGACACCCCGGTACGACCAGGACAGTCCCACCGTGGATCTCCACGCGGAGGCGCGATCCCTCGGCTTCGACCTCGGCCCCGACCCCGACACCCAAGAACAGACGATGGAGGCCACCCAGGCTTCGACCGCGGACTTGGCCGACACGTTCATGGCCACCGGCAACATGCCGGCCCAGCCGCAGCCGCCGCCGGTCTCGATGCCGCCGCTGCCGACCATCGCCGGCCGCGTGCCGGTGACGGTGGCACCGCAGTCGATCGCGCCGCGCTCGGTGCTCGACGACGACGAGCCGGTGCCGCGGTCCTCGCCGAACGTCGCGATCTGGGGCGTCTTCGCGGCGGTGATGCTGGCCCTGGTGGTCGCCACCGGGTGGTTGATGTGGATCTCCGACCAGCGGGCCGCGGGCGCGGCCGCCGGGCCTGCCCCGACCACGACGGCGCCCGCGGGCGAAGCCGCGCCACCGCCTGCCGCCCAAGCCGGACCGCCGCCCGAGGGCGCGCCCCCGCCGAGCAGCGCCACGGCGGAGGTCGCTGCGGCCGACGCGGAGGTGGCGAGGGCGGCCGCCGAGGCGAAGGCGGCCCAGGACGCGGCGCTTTCCGCTGCCGCGGCGGAGGCGGCGGCCCGCGCGGAGCAGGAGCGGAAGGCCCAGGCCGAGGCGCGTGCGACCGCTGAGAAACACCGGCAGGCGGCGGCGAGCGCCAAGGTCGCGACACCGGAGGCGGCGGCACCTCGGCCTCGGGGCGGGTCCGCGAAGTCGCTGGCCGACGCGGGCTGGAAGGCGATCGACGGCGGGAAGGTCGAGGAAGCGCACGGGCTGTTCGCCCGCGCCCTCCAGGCGGACCCGGGCTACGGCTGGGCGCTCTACGGCCGGGGTTACGCCAACGAGAAGCTGGGCGACACGGTGAGCGCCCGGGCCGACTTCTGCTCGGCGCTGGGCCGCGACCCCGCCGACGCTGAGCTGGTGCGGGAGCTCAACGGGGGCCTGCGGCGCCTCGGGCAGAGCTGTCCCTAGGCGCCCGGCGCCCGGGCTTGATAGGCAAGTGGTCTCGGAGGCATCCATGTCGACAGACAAGAACGCGTCGGAAGAAGGCTACTTCGCCAAGATCGAGGCCGAGGAACGCGCCAAGGCCCAGGCGGTGCTGGCGGAGCAGCAGGCCAAGGAGGCCCGGGCGGCGCTCAAGGGGCTGCACCACCAGCGGTGCGGCAAGTGTGGCGGCGAGATGGCGCCCACCGACTTCCGCGGCGTCGAGATCGACGTGTGTGGCGACTGCAACGCCGTCTTGCTGGACCCGGGCGAGTTGCAGGCGCTGGCCGGCAAGGACGAGTCGGGGGCGTTGGCCGGGCTTGCATCGCTGTTCCGGTTCAAGGGCAAGTAGTTGACCTTCGACGAGGCCGCCGTGGAGCGGCTTGCGTCGCTGGCCCGGCTGCGGGTCCCGGCGGGCCGCCTCGGTCCCCTGGCGGCCGAGTTGTCGCGGGTGGTCGGGTACGTCGAGGCGCTCGACGCGCTGGACCTCTCCGGCGAGGCGGAGTCCACCG
>CAYHRZ010000420.1:0-5179 GCA_964359125.1 uncultured Klebsiella sp.
GCGCCGAGTACGTCCATGTACCACTGCTTGCTGCGCTCAACGTCGCTGGCGACCTGGTGATCTCCGCATGCGTGATCCCGCAAGCATAATCGGCGACGGTGTCCTGAACTCCCTGCCCGCTGCCGCACCTGGGCGTTAAGCCCCCGCTCCCCTGGGAGCCCTGCCTTGATCGAGCTCAATGTCAACGGTGAGACACACCCGGTCGACGTCGACCCGAACACGCCCTTGTTGTGGGTCCTGCGCGACACGCTGGGCCTCACCGGCACGCGCTACGGCTGCGGCATGGGGCTGTGTGGCGCGTGTACCGTCCACTACGACGGCATGGCCGTGCGATCCTGCGTGCTGCCGGTCGCCGCCTGCGCGGGCATCAAGATCACCACCATCGAGGCGCTGGACCACCCCGTCCGGGAAGCCTGGGTCGAGCACCAGGTGCCGCAGTGCGGCTACTGCCAGTCGGGGCAGATCATGGCCGCCTCGGCGTTCTTGAACAACAACCCGCGGCCCACCAGCGCCGACATCCACGCCGGCGTCACCAACCTCTGCCGCTGTGCCACCTACCAGCGCATCCACAAGGCGATCCACGCCTGCGCGGCCAAGATGCCGCCGCCACCGCCGCCGCCAGAGGCGAGCCCGCTCCCCGGATCGATCGGGACGGGGGGAACCGACGTTGCGCCCGCCCTCGCGCCCGCGGGAGGTGACAAGTGATCGCCGTCAACCTGTCGCGACGCGCGATGCTGGCGTCGGGCGCGGGCCTCGTTGTCGGCTTCTACCTCCCCGGCTGCGCTTCCATCCCGGTCATCGACAGCACCATCGGCCTCGGGCGCGGGTTGAGCGGCGGCGCCGAGCACACGCTCAACGCCTACGTGCGCGTAGCCACCGACGGGACGGTCACCCTGCGGATGGGCGCGGCCGAGATGGGCCAGGGCGTGTATACCAGCCTGCCGATGATTCTCGCCGAGGAGCTCGACGTGGACTGGACGCTGGTGCGCGTGGAGTCGGCCCCGGCGGATCGGGCCTACGCCCACTTGCACGTCGACTACCCGGGCAGCTCCCAGCTCACCGGCGGCAGCCTCTCGGTGCGCGGCTACTGGCAGTCCCTGCGCGAGGCCGGTGCCGCCGCGAGGGAGATGCTGGTGGCCGCGGCTGCCTCCCGGTTCGGGGTGCGCGCCACCGAGTGCACGACCAGCGACGGCGTGGTCAGCGCGGGGGAGCAGCGGGCGACCTACGCCGAACTGGCGGCCGAGGCGGCGATGATGCCGACGCCGTCGAAGCCACGGCTCAAGGATCCCGCCACCTTCAAGCTGCTCGGCACCAGCCCGCCGCGGCTGGACCTTCCGCCGAAGGTGAACGGTAGCGCCACCTTCGGTGCCGACATCAAGCTCGAGGGCATGCTCCACGCGGCGATCCGCCACTGCCCGCACCACGGTGGCACCCTCGTGTCGGTGGACGACAGCGCGGCGCGGAAGGTCGCGGGCGTGGTCGACGTGTTCAAGGTCGAAGGGATCGAGGCGGTGGCGGTGGTCGCCGATAACTTCTGGGCCGCGAAGCAGGCCGCGAGCATGCTGACGCCGGCGTGGGACGCGGGCCCGTCCAAGGGGCTCGACAGCGCGAAGATCTCGACGATGCTCAACCAGAGCCTCGACGAGGGCAAGAAAGTGTGGGGGCACGGCAAGGTGGGCGTCACCACGCTCGAGGCCACCTACGAGGTGCCCTACCTGGAGCACGCACCCCTGGAAACACCCACGGCGGTAGCTTGGTTGCAGCCGGACCGGCTGGACCTCTGGGCGCCGACCCAGGCCCAGGAAATGGCCAAGGCCTCGGCGGCGAAACTCGGTGGTCTGCCGGCCGCGCAGGTCTTCATCCACACGACGTTCCTGGGCGGCGGGTTCGGCCGCAAGGGCTTCTGGGACTTCACCGACAACGCGGTGAGACTGTCGAAACACACCGGGCGCCCGGTCAAGCTGATCTACACCCGGGAAGAGGCCTTTTCCCACGGCTACTACCGCCCGGCCACCGTGTGTCGCTTCCGGGCGGCCCTGGGTCCCGACGGCCTGCCCACCGACTACGCGGCCCACATGGCCAGCCAGAGCATCGCTGAGGCGCTCTTCCCCGCGTTCTTGCTCGACCTGCCGATGGTCACCGGCATCGTGACCGACGGCGTGAGCCACCACCCCTACTCGATTGCGAACAGCCAGGTGAACTACGCGCGGGTGAGCCTGCCCATCCCCGTGGGCTGGTGGCGCTCGGTCCATGGCAGCCACAACGGCTTCTTCTTGGAGAGTTTCATCGACGAGTGTGCGCACGCTGCCCAGCAGGATCCCATCGACTACCGGCGCAAACTGCTGGCCGACAACCCACGTTTCCTCGCCTGCCTAGACGCGGCGCTGGCGGCGGCGGGGCCGGTACCCGAGGGGCTGAGCCGGGGCGTCGCGATCTTCAAGTGTTTCGGCAGCATCGTGGCGGAGGTGGCCGACGTGAGCGTGACCGCCGGGCAACTGCGGGTACACCGGGTCGCGGCCGCCATCGACGCGGGCATGGTGGTACACCCCGACACCGTGCGCGCCCAGGTGGAGAGCGCGGTGGGCCACGGGCTGTCGATGCTGCTCGGCGAGAAGCTCACGCTGGTCGACGGTGCGGTGCAGCAGAGCAACTTCCACGACTACAACCTGTTGCCGCCCTCGGCGATGCCCGAGGTTACCACGGTGATCGTCCCCTCCACCGAGCCTCCCGGCGGCGTGGGCGAGGTCGGCCTGCCCCCGTTGCCGGGCGCGGTGTGCAACGCGATTTTCGCGGCCACCGGCAAGCGGATCCGCTCGCTGCCGCTCGGCGCGCAACTCGCCTAGGGGCGTGGCCCCCGCGTCGCGGTGCGGGCAGGGCTCACGCCGGGCGCACGCCCGTGCTCCAGGGCCCATGCGGGTTCCCTCGGCACCGGGGCGGAGGCCGTCGCGAGTCAAATCTGACACCCAACCCCTGGAATATCAGACACTGGGCAACCCCAAGCCGCAGAGAATCGTACAACTCCGCCCGAGGGCCCATCACCCGCGCCGAGGTGCAACGGGCGAACGCCCGTTTCTAGCCGTAGGTCCCTGGGCCGCGGCGCTCCCCGGCCGGAGTTGTCATGTTTTCTCCCGCTTAGGGCCGGCGGGTGTCCGATTTCCGGTTGGATAGGTGTCACTCCACATGTCGCGACACAGTGATGACACGCCAAACCCCCAATCCCCGCGCACGCCCCTGCTCAGGGCCGCACCCACGCCACCACCGCCCCGGCCTCCACCGCAGCGCCATCGGCGGTGGCCCAGCGCTCCAGGCTGCCGCCGCCCGTCGAGACGACCGGCGCGAAGGTCTTCATCACCTCGATGAGGCCGAGGGTGCCCCCCGGGGAAACGGCGCCCCCCAGGGCCGCGAAGGGGGGATCCCGCGGCGAACTGCGCTGCCAGAACGTGCCCGCCGTGCTCACGCGCACCGGCACGAGGCCGTCCACCGGGGGCTCCACGGTCGCGACCGGTGCCTGCGCGGTGGCGGCCACCGCCGCGCCCCGGCTCAACAGGACCAGGTCGTGCAGGCTCCAGATGCGCGGGTTGCGCACGCGGCGCGGCGACTGGTAGGCCATCTCGGCGAAGGCCACGAGGTACTGCCGGATTTCACCGAGGGGAATGACCTCGTCGGTGTCCATGCGCGCGGCGGCCGCCACCGGGTCCATGTCGGCCTCGATCCGCGCCGCCGTGTCGTCCATGGCGCGCGCGATCTCGGCCCGCTCGGCGGGGTCGGTGCTGGCGATCTCGAAGTTGTCGTCGAGCTTGGTATTGAACGCCGCGATGGCCAGGGTGCGCCCTTCCATCACCGCCAGGCGGGTGAGCGGCGTGGACAGCTGCATCACCGGCTCGTAGGGCAGCCCCGACATCGCGTAGTAGCCGGCGCCGCTGGCCTTGCGCAGCAGGACCGTGGTCATGGGCACGGTATTGGTGCTGTTGGTGTAGATGAGCGAGCTACCGTAGCCGAGCAGCCCCTGGGCCTCGGCCTCCACGCCGATGTCGAAGCCGGCGATGTCTTGCAGCCACACCAGCGGCACGCCGTCTTCGTTGCAGCTCCGCGAGAAGGCCGCCACCTTGGCGATGCCCTCCCGGTAGAGAATGCCCCCGGCGCGGGTCTCGCCCGGCCGGTCCGGGTGGGGCGTGGGCATGACGTTGTTGGCGACGAAACCCACCCACAGGCCGCTCACCCGGGCCACGCCGCAAAACATCTCGGTGCCGCGCTCGGGCATGACCTCGAACACCAGCGAGTCGTCGACCAGTCGCGACAACACGTCGCGCACCTCGTAGGCGTGCCGGTGGTCGTCGGGGACGATGGCCCCGAGCTCTCCCGGGGCGAACCTCGGCGACGCGGGCGCCACGCCGCCACGGTAGAAGTCGATGCCACTCGACGGCAGCCGCGCGATCTCCTCGCGGATGCGCAAGATGGCCACCTCGTCGGAGGGCACGCGGTCGTCGGCGCAGGCCGACTGGTGCACGTGCACCTCGGGGCCGCCAATGTCGAGGGACGTGAGGTGCAGCGACTTCGCCCCCTTGATCAACGCCGCCCCGGCGATCACCATGTACGCCGACTCGGTCATGTACACCCGGTCAGAGATGATCGGCATGTACCCGCCGCCGGCGATGCAGTCGCCGAACACCCCGGCCACCTGGGGCACCCCGTTGGCGGCGAGCACGCTGTTCATGCGGAAGATGTGCCCGGCCCCGCTGCGCCCCGGGAACGACAGCGCCTGCTCGGGCAAGAACAGCCCCGAGCAGTCCACCAGGTAGATCACCGGTACCCGCAACCGCAGCGCCATCGTCTGGGCGCGCTCGATCTTCTCGGGCGAAAGCGGCCACCACGACCCGCTAGCCACGGTGTTGTCGTTGGCGATCACCATCACCCAGCGGCCCTGCACCTGGCAGAACACGTTGACCACCCCCGCGCCGGGCGCTTGACGCTTACTACCTCGGAAGTTCCGTCCCCAGTTCACGAGGCTGTTCACCGGCAGGACCGGCGACCCCGCGTCCGCGAGCAGCTCGATCCGCGCCCAGGTGCTGAGCTTGCCCTTTTCCTTCACCCGCGCCACGGCGTCGGCCCCCCAGCCGGCGCGGACCGTCGCCAACTTCTCGGCCAGCGACGCGTCGCGCCCCGCGTTGCGCTCCGCTCG
>CAYHRZ010000421.1:0-5163 GCA_964359125.1 uncultured Klebsiella sp.
GGCGCCAGCGCACAGCCGGTTAGCCTCGGGCAATGGCCGACGACGACACCCCGCAGCGGGACCCGGAGCTCACCCGCCGCCCGGTTGTCCCCGCCCTCGACGCGCGGCTCGGCCTGCCCGTGAAGTGCCTGGACCACGGCTTCGTCCGCGCCATCGACTACTTCGGCAACGACGAGGCGATCGTCCAGGCGGCCCGCGTGTCCTACGGGAAGGGCACCCGGAAAAGCAGTGAAGACCGCCAGCTGATCCGCTACCTGATGCGGCACCGGCACACGACGCCTTTTGAGATGTGCGAGATCAAGTTCCACGTGAAGCTGCCCATCTTCGTGGCGCGGCAGTGGATCCGTCACCGCACCGCCAACGTCAACGAGATCAGCGGTCGCTACTCGGTGTTCACCGACGAGTTCTACACGCCCGCCGCCGAGAACCTCGCGCGGCAGTCGTCCAACAACAAGCAGGGCCGGGGCGAGTTGCTCCCGGCCCACGAGGCGACGGAGGTCCAGGAACTCCTCGCGAGCCACGCCACCGGCGCCTACGCGCTGTACGAGCAATTGCTCAGCGGCCCCGAACTCGCGCGCGAGCTGGCGCGCATGACCCTGCCGGTGAGCTACTACACCGAGTGGTACTGGAAGATCGACTTGCACAACCTCCTGCATTTCCTCGCCCTGCGCCTCGACCCGCACGCCCAGTACGAGATCCGGGTGTACGCGGAGGCGATGGCCTCGCTGGTGAAGGACTGGGTGCCCGTGGCCTGGGAGGCGTGTGAAGACTACCGGCTTGGAGCGTTCAATATGTCGCGACAGATGATGGCGGCGGTCTCGCGGATGGTCGCCGGTGAGGCCGTAGAACGCGAGAGCACGGGCCTGTCCAAGCGCGAGTGGGAGGAGCTCAACATTGCCCTCGGGAGGTCCGCGTGATCGTCCTACTCCTCGCCTGCGGCATCGACGGCGCCCGCGACCAGCCCAACCCCCCGCCACCGCCGCCCGGCCGGTTCGAGGCCCCCGCCGACGGCGCGCGGCACCTCGAGGGCACCCTCAGCGACCCCACCGCCGCCACCCGCAGCTTCTCGTTCGTCTCGGGCGGCAAGCGGTACGTGGCCGTCCTCACGCCCTCCGCCAACGTGCTGGTCGACGGCCGGGTGGCCGGCCTCGACGCCGTTCCACCCGGCTCGGTGGTGGCGGTCGACGCGGTGATCCACGACGACGTGCTGATGGTGCAGCGGATGAAGTTCGGCGCGGAGCCGGAGCGCGCAGTCTTCCCTAGCGACGCGCCGGTGGATCCCGCCGGGGCCGCCGACACGCCGCCCGCCGACACGCCGCCCGCCGACACGCCGCCCGCCGACACGCCGCCTGCCGGCACGCCGCCCGCCGAAACACCACCGCCAACCCCGTAGTCGCGCGATTCATCGCGCCTGGGATCCACCAGCCCTCGCGCCATAATTGGCGCAGCCACGCACGCCTCGACGTGCGCACGCGATTCACCGCGCCCGCCGCGCTAGACCGCGCCGGTGAGCGCCACCTCGATCGCCATCACCCTGGCGCTGGCCACGTCCGTGGCCTGGGCGGCGGCCAACTTCTTCGTGCAGCGCGCCTCGCTGGCACTCGGTGGCCTCCGGGCGATGTGGTGGGGGCAACTGGTCGGCGGGGCGGTGCTCGTCCCCACCGCGTTGCTGCTGGAGGGCACCCCCACCCTCCCGCCGCTGTTGCCGCTGGCGCTGGCCGGCGTCGGCTCCGCCCTCGGCTACTACGGCATGATGCGCGCCTACGCGGTCGGCCCGGTCGGGGCGATCACGCCGCTGCTGGCGAGCTGGGCCGTCCCCGCCACGCTCCTGGGGCTGGCCTTCGGCAAGACGCCCACCCCGATGCAGGCGCTGGCCGGCAGCCTCGTGGTCCTGGGGGCGGCCGGCAATGGCGCCCTGGCCCGGGGCGGCGAGTGGCGCGGCAGCCGCCGGGCGGGCTTCGCGTGGGCGGCGGCCTGTAGCCTCGGTTTCGGCACGATGATGGCGGGCATCGGCGAGATGGGCGACGCGGTGGGCCCGGTGAGCATCGTACCCATGGCATGGGCGGCGCAGTGGGTGTTCCTGCTCCCGGCGCTGGTGGCCAACCCGGGCACCCTGCGACCGCCGCCCTCGTTCCGCGACGTGGGCCTGATGGCGCTCTGCGAGTCGGTGGGCTTCGTCGCCTACGCGGTGGCGGCGACCTTGGCCCCGCCGGTCGTGGTGTCGCCGCCTGCCTCGCTGTCCAGCCCGATGACCGTTCTCTTCGCGGCCCTCTTCCTCGGCGAGCGGGCCAGCCCGGCACGCTGGTTCTTCGTCGCGGTCGCGGGCGTCGGCTGCGTGTTGCTCGCCCGGAGTTAGCCCGCCACATGCACGCCGCTATCGAAGCTCTCTCGTCCACCTCGGTCCTCGATCTCGACGGCAACATCGTCGCGACACCGTCGCTGTGGGCGAACCGCACCACCGCCATCGTCTGGCTCCGTCACTTCGGCTGACTGCTCTGCCGCGAGCAGGCTGCTCGTTTCTCGGCCCGCCACGACGATATCCGCGCCCGTGGTGCCGACCTGGTGTTCATCGGAAACGGCACGGCGGCCATGGCCCGCGACTTCAAGGAGACCGACAAGGTCGAGGCCCCGCTCTACACCGACCCCGGCCGCCGCACCTACGCCGCGATCGGCGCCGCCCGGGGCGCGATGACGCTCGTCGACCCGCGGGCGGCGATGGCGGCGGCACGCGCACTGGCCGCCGGGCACCGGCAAACGGCCACGGCCGGGACCGGCGACCAGCAGGGCGGCGAGCTGGTGGTCACCGCGGCGGGCGAGGTCCGTTACCTGCACCTCGCGCGCTTCGCGGGCGACCACGGCGACGTGAGCGAGGTCGTCGCCGCGATCCCGTAGGTGCTACACTTCGCCACGATGCTCCTCATCCTCGCCACCCTCGCGCAGGCTGGCGACATCTACAAGTACGTGGCCCCCAACGGCACGGTGGTGTTCACCGACTCGCCCGACCACGGCGGATTCGAGCGCTGGTGGGACGACACGCTTCCCGGGATGTACCTGCCCAACGGCGTGCCCATGCCACGCCTGGATCGGATCGCCAACCTCGACTTCTACGACCAGGCGTTCCTCGACGCGGCGGGCGAGAACGGTCTGCCCGCCGAACTGCTCAAGGCGGTGGCGGTGGCCGAGAGCCGCATGAACCCCGGCGCGGTGTCGCCCGCCGGCGCCCGGGGGCTGATGCAGCTGATTCCCGCCACGGCAAAATCCATGGGGGTGACCGACAGCTTCGACGCCGAGCAGTCCATCGCCGGCGGCGCGGCCTACCTCGCGAAACAACTTGCCCGCTTCGGCCGCAACGAACTCGCGCTGGCCGCCTACAACGCTGGTCCCGAGAACGTGGCCAAGCACAATGGCATTCCCCCCTTCCAGGAGACCCGCACCTACGTCGCGCGGGTGCTCGGCCTCTACGAACACTTCCGCGACAACGCGCCCTTGTCGCGGTAGTTCCCCCCGATGTCGAAGCCGCCCTGGTACCGCCGCCCCGGCTGGACCAACCTGCCCATGCTGATCACCCTGGGACGGCTGTTCGCCGTGCCCATCGTGGTCTGGATGTTGTGGGAGGAGCCCAGCAAGTGGGAGGCCCGGGTGGTGATGGCGATCTTCGTCACGGCGATGCTGGGCGACATCGTCGACGGCTGGCTGGCCCGCAAGTGGGACATCCAGAGTGTCACCGGCGCCTTCCTCGACCCCATCGCCGACAAGTTGATGGTGCTGGCGGCCCTGATCATGATGATCCCCATCGGCTGGACCTCGGCCTGGATGGTGCTGGTGCTCGAAGCCCGGGAGTTGCTCATCGCGGGCATCCGGCAGATCGCGGTGAGCGAGGGGCTGGTGATCGCCGCCGGCTCGCTCGGCAAGTTCAAGACTGCCTACCAGTCCACGGCGATCGGCTTCTTGCTGTGGCACTACCCCACGCACTTCTTCGTGGTCACCGTCGACGCCGGTACCGTAGGCAACGCGATCCTGCTGGTCTCAGTGTTGTTCTCGGTCGCCAGCGCGATCGAGTACGGGCTGGGGTTCTACATCCACCACCGGAAGAAGCGGGCGGCGGTCGAGTCCTAGGACCGGATCCGCAGCTTGTAGCTGTTGCCGCAGGAGTTGGTGGGCCAGTTCACGGCGTAGATGCGGACGTAGAAGACGTCCTCGTCGTCGTCGAGGGCGTCGCCGTAGTACTCGACGCCGAGCGAGCCGTCGCCCGAGTCGCTGCCGATCACCCGCCCACCCTCGTCGTAGAGCTCGACCACGTAGTCGCCGGAGGTGTCGAGGTCCGTCACGATGATCGAGACATCGACGTTGTCCCAGTACTCGTCGTCGGCGTCCCAGCGGAACCAGTCCTCGTCGCTCTCGTCGCTGAAGGTGAGCCCGCTGAGATCCACGGTGGAGGACGTCCACAACAGGCCGTTGTCGACCTCGCCGAGGTCGTAGGGTGAACTGATGGAGTTGTTCACCTCGTAGGTGTCGAAGTAGGGGTCGTTGATGTAGCCGTCGCAGTCCTCGTCCTTGTCGTTGCAGATGTCGGTTTCTGCCGGGCTGAAGGTGTCGTCGGTGTCGTCGCAGTCGCCCTCGTACTCGGTGTAGCCGTCGCCGTCGTCGTCACGCGCGAGCGGGTCCTCGATATTGAGCGTGATTGTGTCGCGACCCTCGTCGCCCTCCTGGTCCACCGCGTGCAGGGTGACCACGTGCACGCCCGCCGAGAGGCTGCCGCCAAAGCTGGTGATGCCCGAACTGTCGGGGGTGGCGGTGCTGATCACACCGTCGAGGTCGCTGGACCAGGTGCAGGTGATCATCTCCACCGGCGTGGTGTCGTCGCTCACGCTGCCCCTGAAGGTGAGCAGGTCAATGTTGTCGTGGGTGGCGCCGTCGGTGGGGGAGGTGATGTTGACCAGGGGAACGTTGTCCTGGACGACCTCGAAGCTCACCGAGGCGGTGCCCTTGTTGCCCTCGAGATCCAGCGCGTTGATGGTGAGGGTGTGCACGCCGAGCGAAGGATCCATCGGGATGTCGAGGGTGCCAGTGGCGGCGGGGTAGCCCGTCCACAGCGTGCCATCGGGGACATCCACCACCTCCACGAACAGCGACTCGCTGGGGTCGATGTCGTCGGCCACCGTG
>CAYHRZ010000422.1:0-5160 GCA_964359125.1 uncultured Klebsiella sp.
CTTTTCCAGCGGGTTCCTACCGGGCGCCCACGACGACGGGCGGCGGTACACGTGCACGCCGCCCTCGAGGAACTCCCCACTCGGCACCTCCGTGGACCCGTCCATGTTGGTGTACGGCGTGGTGTGCACGTGCACCTGGTGTCCCCGCCGCGCGAGTTCCTCGGCCTGGTGCTGGAGGATCACCTCGCCACCGCCGATGCACGGGGGGTAGAAGTAGCTGAAGAACCGGATGCGCAAGGGGGAGCGGTGGAAGCTCGCGACCCTATCCCGCGCTCCTCGGGTAGCGGCGCGGGACCTCAGCCCCGCCAGCACCAGGCGGCCACCATACACACCGCGCCGGCGCTCACCAGCACCGTTCCCACCGCGAAGCAGGCAGCGGGCACCGGCGCCACCAGCGCCGCGCCGGCCAGGATCGGGAAGACCAACGCGCCGGCCAGCGCCACGACCATGCCGATGCCGGTGGCCACGGCCAACGCGAACGGGAACCACAACACCTCCCGGGTGCGAGCGCGAATCCGCAGTCGCGACACGGACGTGGGCGTGACGGCGGACGTCGCTGCGCCGGCCGTGCGGGTCACGGGGCCTCCGGGGAGAGGGGGATAGGGGGCAGCGCCCCGAGGAACCCATGGACGCCGCCCGACTCGTCGTAGACGCCCAACTCCGCGCCTTCGTACACCCCTGGCCGCCGGCGCTCGACGCGATGCTCGCCGCGCGCACACCGGCGCAACTCCGCGCCGCGGCGATGCCGGGGATCGTCCCTGAGGAACCCCAACCCGCGCGCCTGCGCCGCGAGCACGCTGGGAGGCTGGGCATCCGCGACGAGGACCTGGACTTCCGCGAGCTTTTCCCCGGCCTTGACCTGGGTATCTACGCCTGCAGCCACTCCATGGGGGTGCCGAGCATCGCCGGACCGGTGGCGGTGGCCGACCACCTCGCTCAACTCGGTCGCCACGGCATCGGCACCTGGGACGAGGGGCAGTGGGTGGCGGTGATGGAGCAGTACCGCCGAGGGGTCGCGGCGCTGGTGGGCGGGAACCTCGACCACGGCGACGTGACCTGGTTTCCCAACGCCTCCGAGGCCCTCGGCGCCGTGCTCGAGACCATCGACGGGGGCAGCTTGGTGTACACCGCCGGGCACTTCACCACCGGGCACTACGCCCACCACCAGTGGGCGCAGAACACCGGCGGCACGCTGGTGGAGGTGCCCACCGACCCCGACGGTTCCGTCCCCACCGAGCGCATCGTGGACGCGCTGGTGCCGGGGGTCCGCGTGCTCTCCATCTCGCACGCCCTCTTCGAGTCGGGCTGGTTGCAGGACCTCCCCGCCCTCGCCGCGGCGCTGCGCGAGCGCTGCCCCGGCGCCATCCTCCTCCTCGATGCGTACCAGACCTGCGGCACCGTACCCGTCGACGCCGCGGCGTTGGGCGACCACGTGCTGGTGGTGGCGGCCGGCCACAAACAACTCCGGGCCGGCACCGGCGCGGGATTCCTCTACACCCCCCGCGCGCTCCTCCCGGCACTGACCCCCCGGCGAACCGGGTGGTGGAACCACCGGGCGCCCTTCGCCTTCGAGAAGGGCCCGGTGCAGCGCGCCGACGACGGCACCCGCTTCCGCACCGGGACCCCCACGGTGATCGCCATGGCGATGATGCTCGGCGAACTCGCGGCGCTGGGCACCAGCGCCGGGGGCGACCTGGGAGCGGCCGTGCAACGCGCGCGGCGGGTGACGCAGGCACTGGTCGACACGATGCTGCAGTCGTGCGCGCGACGGGGCATGCGGGTGCGGGGGGACTGGCCCTCGGCGCGGCGGGCCGCCTTCGTGTGCGTCGAGGTTCACGACGGCCCCCGCGTGAATGAAACCCTCACCCGCCAGGGCATCCGGGTGGACTTCCGCCCCCGCGAGGGCACCACCGGCTGGGTGCGGGTGAGTGGCAACGCGGCGGCGTTCCCGTACGAGGTGGAGGCGGTCATCGAGGCGATTGCCCGCGCACGGTGATGCCGCTCTCGGAGAGCGCCAAGGCATGGGCGCCGTCGACCCACACCGCGTCGCCCCCCTCGGCGAACGATAACGACAGGTTGTCGCTGGGCAGCGCGACGCTGGCCAGGGTGCGCTCGCGGTCGATGTCGACCAGGATGACCAGGGTCGACGCCGCGTCGCGCGGGACGGTGACCGCCAACCAGTCGCGGCGGCCGTGGCCGAGGACCATCTCGGGCAGGCCGGGCAAGGAGACGTCCAGGTTCCGGTAGGTCTTGTCGTGGGGCTGGCGCACTTGCAGCCGCAAGTCGCTCATGACGAACACCGCGCCGCCTCCGGGCAGGGCCTCCACCCGGACCGGGTGGCGTTCCGCGGTGAGCCAACGGTGAGCCACCCGGGCCGAGTCCTGGTCGTCGACCACCCACCAGCACACCACCTCGTCGTCCGCGGCGAGCACGAAGGCGCTGCCGTCGGGGGCGAGGTCGTCGTCGACCACCATGGCCTCGGCGTCGGGGGCCGGGCAGGCCACCGCGGCGAGGGCGCGAGCGAACAGGGACAGGAAGAACATCGAGACCTCCGCCCGTTCCCCTTGCACTGCCCGTGCCATCAGTAGAACCTACCTTTTGGGGTGGCGCCGGTCGGACATCCGTCAGTGCTCGTCAGACGGCTGTCGGGGCAGCCTCAGCCGTCGCCGTCGGCCGCCGCAGCCTTGATCGCCGCTGCCGTCCGCCACCCGCTCCAGATCACCGCCGACAGGCTGCCGTCGAAGCCGAAAGCGCCGCCCAGGCCCGGCTGTCCCATCCCCGCCGCCTCGCCGACGGCGTAGAGCCCGGGAATGACGCGCCCGGCGTTGTCGAGCACGGCACCGCTGTCGTCGACGGCCAAGCCGCCGAAGCTCTTGCTCGCCAGTCGTCCCCAGGGAAACGCGCACGGCTGCCCCGTCAAGTCGGGAAGCTGCGCCCGCCCGAAGTCGTCGGTGGAGTGGTGGGTGACGTGGTCGACCACGTCGGCCACCGTGGCCGCCAGCCCGTCCGCGTCGGTGGCGATGCTGCCGGCGAGCTCATCCCAGGTGTCGCGACACAAGAGCCCCGCCTCGACGTAGTCACGATTCTCCTCTGCCACCGCCTCCAACAGCGCCTGGTGAGTGGAGATCGCCCACACCTGGCCGTGCTCCTCGGCCGCCGCCGCCAGCGTCAGCGTCCACCCGAGCTGTTCGTTCGCGAATCGTTCGCCGGAGGCGTCGACCCACACCCACGCCCAGTTGTATTTGGGGGCGATGGCCAGGCCGTCCGCACCGGCGATGCCCACCACGTCGGCGTTGGAGCCGACGGCGTCGAGGCGGGCCGTGCCGAAGCCGTACTCGCCGGCCCAGTCGATCGCCTCACCGTTCGCGAACGCGTCGGAACCCACGCCCCAGGTGCCGGCTGGCCACGCCGTCCCGTCGCGGACGAGGTCCACCCGGTTGGTGAACCCGCCGGTGGCGATGACCACCGTGCCCGCCTCGATCACGCCCTCCGCGGTCTCCACGCCCACCACGCCGCGCGCGTCGAGGACGAGACCCGTCGCGGGGGTGGACAGGTGGAGGTCGACGCCCTCGATGGCCGCGTCGTAGAGGGCGGCGGCAAAGTCCTTCCCGTCGTCCGCGCCCACGTGCAGGCGGTGCCGCCCGAGCATCGGGTCGGTGTCTTCGAGGACCAGGTCCATCCCCAGCTCCTCCAGCCGATCGTGAACCGCGCCGGACTGCTCCAGGAACGCCACCGTCGCCGCCGTCGCGGCCTCCCCGGTCCAGAGCGGCCAGTCGGCCAGCGCCTGCTCCACCGAGTCGTCGATCCCGGCCTCGGCCTGCTCCTCCGTGCCCACGAGGCAAACGTGGTGGCCCCCCCCGGCCAGGCGACCGCCCCAGGCGCTCGATGCCTCCAGCACGATCGCCCCCGGGAGATCCGCCGCCGCCGCCAGCCCCGAGGCCCCGGCGCCGATGATCACCGTCCCCTCGGGACGAGGCGGGAGCGGTGTGCCGGGGATCGACGCCGACGCGGCGCCGCGCGGAATCACGGCCCCGCTGTACTCGGCAGGTGCAGGGTCTACCTGGACTTCACCGCCCATACACGCCTCGAGCATCCAGTAGATCATGCGTCTCTCGCCTCCGTAGATCCGGCAGGGGTACCGCCGGGCTTGACGGGGACTTTACCAGCTTGCCAGGAACTTGTGAAGCCCCCGGGAGGCTCAGAGACTCAGGTCGGCGTCGACGGTGACGAAGCCGTTCTCCGGCCCGTCGAGCCTCAGGCTGGTGATGCTGATGCCGAACCCCGAGATCTCGGGGATGGGGATCTCGCCGATGGCGCCGGTGAGCGAGGGCAGCAAGAGCGGGATCAGCGCTTCTAGCAGGGCTTCCGTGTCGCGACTGGCAACCGTGTTGGCAGCGGGCACCACCACGTCGAAGCGGACTTCACTGTCGCCCAGCGTAGGTGCCAGCACGCCGTCGCTGACGTCGAGGTCGAGGCCGCCGAGGATGGTCACGTAGACGCGCATCCGCAGGTTCTCGTCGACCGCCTCGCCGTCGTAGAGCGAGAGCTCCAGGTCTCCGATCTGGATGTCCATCATCGACGTGCCGGTGCCGGGCAGCACCACCGGCGGCAGCAGCGCCTTGGTGGTGATGTGCAAGTCGGAGATGCCGAGGATGTCGCCAAAACTGCCCAGGTCGAGGCCGAGATCGCCGCCGCCGAGGTCCTGGTCGAGCACCCCCGCACCCCAGAAGGCGTACATCGCCTGGTTGAGGAAGTCCGCGCCGATGCTCACCTGGAAGCCGGGCGACGCCGAGGTGTAGGAGGGAATCGAGTAGGCCGCGTAGAGTGAGCCAAGACCCTCATCCTCGTGGATCCAGGTCTGCGGGTCCACGTAGGTGCCGAGGCCCAGCGTCAGTCCGAGGTCGTCGACCGAAACCGCGAAGGGTTCGGCGACGAGGTCCACCGTGGCGCCGCCGACGTCGAAACTGGTGGCGATCTCCAAGTCGGCGAGGGCGTCCTCGATCGCGGCGGGAACTTCGTCGGTGATCGCGCTCTCCAGCGCGTCTTCCATCATCCCCTGGACCAGGCTGCTGAGGTCCAGCCCGAAGAAGCTCATCAGGTCGTAGATCCAACTGTCCCAGTCGAAGGTGAAACCGCTGCTGGTCACGTCGGCCGCGCCCA
>CAYHRZ010000423.1:0-5159 GCA_964359125.1 uncultured Klebsiella sp.
GGTTCAGAGCTTCGTCGACGCCGGTGTGGCCGGTGTGCACCGGGTCCTGGCGCGTGTCGACGAACTCCGGCGGTGCAACGTGGTGGTCGTCGTGGCCGGGATGGACGGCGCACTGCCCTCGGTCGTGGGCGGCCTGCTGTCGATCCCGGTGATCGCCGTGCCGACGAGCGTGGGGTACGGGGCGTCCTTCGGGGGCGTGGCGGCGCTGCTGGCGATGCTGAATTCCTGCGCGCCGGGCGTGGTCGTCGTCAACATCGACAACGGCTTCGGCGCGGCCTTCGCAGCATCGCGCATCAACCGGGCCCTCGCGCACCGGGGCACGCCGAAGTGAAGTGTTTCGTCGATCCGGTGGGCGGGGTGGCGGGCGACATGCTGTTGGGGGCGCTGGTCGACGCGGGCGCCCCATTGCCCGAAATCGTCGGCAGCCTCGAGGCCCTGCGCGTGCCGGGGTGGACGGTCCGCGCGGAGCGCACCTGGCGAGGCCCCTTCGTGGCGACGCACCTGGTGGTCGACCGCGAAACCCGGGTGGAGCCGACCGCGTCGCCCCGCGCCCACGAGCACGACCACGACCACGACCACGCCCTGGGCGCCAGCCATGCCCACGCACACCACCACGGCCCGACGGCGGGCGGGCGACCTTGGTCCCAGGTGCGACAATTGCTGGCCGGGGCGCCGCTTCCCGAGCGGGTGCGGGAGCGGGCGCTGGCGACGTTTGCTGTGCTCGCGGCGGCGGAGGGGCGCGTCCACGGCGTCGCGCCGGACGAGGTCCACTTCCACGAGGTCGGCGCGGTCGACGCCATCGTCGACATCGTGGGAGCCTGCCTGGCGTTTGAGCTGCTGGGGGTCGACGAGGTCGTGGTGGGGCCGCTCCCGCTGGGCCATGGCAGCGTGGTGGGGGAGCACGGCTGGATCCCCCTGCCCGCGCCCGCGACGGTGGAGCTCTTGCGGGGGTTCCCGGTGCTTGGCCTGGGCTGGCCGGGGGAGACCGTGACGCCCACGGGCGCCGCCCTGGTGGCCGCGTTGATGCGCCCGGGTCCGATTCCCGCCATGCGGGTCCGGGCCATCGGCGTGGGCGCGGGCACGCGGGACCCGGCGAGCCACCCCAACGTGGTGCGGGTGCTGCTCGGTGACGGCGATGCGGGCGGCCTTGCCGAGGTGCTGGAACTGCGTGCCGAGGTCGACGGGCTGGTGGGTGAGGCCATCCCGCCTCTGCTCGATGCGTTGCTCGGCGCCGGCGCGATCGACGCCTACGTCACGCCGATCACGATGAAGAAGGGGCGCCCGGGGTTCCTCGTCACGGCCTTGTGCGACCCGGCTCGCCGAGCCGCGGTGGGCGACGCCCTCCTCCGCCACGGCCGCACGCTGGGTTTCCGGTGGTCGGCGCAGGCCCGCGAGGTCTTGGCCCGGCGGCACGTCGAGGTGGCGACGCCCCACGGCCCCGTGCGGGTGAAAGTGGGGGAGCGGGGCGGGCAGTTGTTCCACGCCGTCCCGGAGTACGAAGACTGCGCGAGGGCGGCCGGGGCGGCCGGGTTACCCGTGGCCCAGGTGATGGCCGACGCGCTGGCCGCGTGGGCGGCCATGTCCCCAGGGAAGTCGCCGTGATGATGCTGTCGAACCCTGAACTCGTGCTCGATGCCGTGGTCGACGCGGTGCCGTTGCCGGTGATGGTGGTCGACGCCCGGGGAAGGGTCCTCGGCGGCAACGAGGCCGCCGCGCGGCTCCTCAGCTACAGCCTCGCCGAGATGCGGGAATTGTTGCACGTCACCGACGTGTACCACCGTCCCGACGACGCCCGGGCAGCCTTCCGCGCGGCGACCGATGCCGGTGGCGCGGCGGCGACCGAGGTGGTGATTCGGCTCCGCGGGGGGGAGTTGGTGCCGTGCCGCGTGCACGTCCGTTTGCTCGGCCCCGGGGGGACGGAGGGGAGTGTGGGGGTGATCGAGGACTTGCGGGAGGTGCAGGGCCTCTCGCGCCGGCTGGAGGACGCGACCCGGCAGATCGTGGCGAGCGAGAAGCGCGCGGCCGTCACGGCGTTGGCTAGCCAGGCCGCGCACGAGTTGTCCCAGCCGCTCATGGCCGCGATGGGGAACGTCGAACTGGCCCTGATGGCGCCCGGCCTCGAGTCGAAGTTGGTGGGTAGGCTCGAAAAAACATACGAACAACTTGAGCGAATTCGTGCGATCGTCGCGGAGTTCGTCCGGCTCACGGGGAGCCGAACCGTCCCGTAGGCGCAATCTTGTAGCGCGCGACCTGTACACATGTTCAGATGGGTCGGTGGAACACGGTCGACTCGTCCACGTGCGCATCGCGGCGCGCGATCCCGCGCGGGCAGCGGCGTTCTACGCCGACTGCTTCGGGTGGGTGGTCACGCAGCGGGAGCCGGCGGCGGTGGCGTTCACCACCCCGGGCGGACTCGCCGGCAGCTTCTGGGGCGGGGGCGAGCCTTCGAGCGCCGGGCTCGAGCTGTACGTCGGGGTCGACGACGTGCACGCGGTGGTGGCGCGGGCGGTTCGCCTCGGCGCCTGCCGGGTGGCGAGGCCGGGCCCCGGCCCGGGCGGGGCCACGGTGGCCCAGATCCTCGACACGGAGGGAAACCGGGTGTGCGTGTGGCAGGCGCCGCCTAGTGAGAAGGAATCAGCTGGGGGTGATGGGAAAGCCGATTCCCGCGATTAATCCAGCTTCTACAGGTAATGTGCTGCGCGTTCGGAGTATTCGCGGTTCAGGGTGGGAATTCCATTTCCCACAGCAGTGCCCCAAAAGGCCCCTTCCTCCGTGGTCCGACCTTGGCACGCTGCTTGCTCTATGTCTCTGCGACGCCGGGGCAACCCGGAAGTCCGGACCGAGAAGCCGTTCTTCTCGAACGGTCTTTGACGTTCTTCCGTTACGCGCGATGCAGTCGGCAAGTCCGCTGCTCGCCCCGGGGCTCGATGCTCCGGCCCGGTCCAGCGGTTCGCCGCGGGAACGAGTCGGTGCTGGAGTCCGCGGTCGCCGCCCCTCGGGGAGGGCGACCGTCACCACGATTCTCCAAGCTGGCCGCGAGGCCGGGGAGGGGTTCGCTGCGGGTCGAGCGAAGTCTTGTACGGGTGTCGCGGGTGCGGACAAGCCCATGGGAGCAACGGCCGGGCCAGGGAGGAAACTTCCTAGTTCGGAACGGCTCTGTCGGTGGAGAAAGGCCCTGGGGTTCCGGTCTCCGCGGCGCAGGCGAGGTGGCAACACCGAGTCGGCGGGTGCGGGGAGGAAAGAGCGAGAGGGCAAGGTCGGCGGTGTACGCGGTGTCCCGAACGGGAATCAACATCGCGGTGACGTCGGCCGGGTGGGTTCGCAGTGAGCAATCGCGGCGGGCACATCGACGCTACCGGCAGAGAGCAAGGCTTCGGAGGGCAGAGCGGCACTGCGGGAAAACCTGCCTCGCAAGCAGGTGGAAACGCGGTGAACCCCATGGTCGTCAGCCGGGTGCAATACCCCGGCACGCGCGGGGAGGAGTAAGCCGTCGAGGTGGTGCAAAACCACGTGGACGGAACATGGCGAGATCCTGGCTGGATCCCGCCCGAAGGGAGCGGCAACGCTCCCGGGAGTGGACTCCTCGAGCGAGTACGGCGGAGGGGCGATCTTTGGACAACCCTATGAGAGGCAGTTCGATGGCGCGGTGGCAACACTGCGGCGTCGAGCGGTGAGAACGAGTGATCCCAGTGCCGAGAGAGTCGGCGCGAAGGTCAGGAGGGTGCAGCACGCAACGGCAATCGTCTTTGCGCGCGGCTCACCCGGACGTCCTCGGAGACCCCGACGATTTGCACGTGAGTGCGAGCGTGGAAGGTCAGGGAGGGCAGTGGCAAACGCCAGCGAGCCACACGTCCGAGTGAGTATCTCCCCCGTCTCCACCACCCTGTCCGTCTTGAGCGCGCTCGCGAGGTGCGCTCCCGCCGCGAGGCGGTCCAGTCCCCGTCGCAAGACGGTGTGCGCGGAAGGCGAGATCCAGGTGGGCGAGCGAGCTTGAACGTGCGCGAGAGTGCACGGGAGGGCGCGTGGCGCGTGGTGGAACGGCGAGCGGAGAGAGGGCACGGTCAGCACGAGGTTCAGGCGGCGGCAGGCAACTGCGGCGGCAGGGTCAAACGGCGTGGGCGTGGACTCGGACCCTGGAGACCAGCGAACGGCATACTTGGTGTTCGGCCTAGCTTCGGCTAGGCCGACATTCGATCTCAACTCAATCCTCTGGAAGGGATCCACTTCTGGGCCGCGAAAGCGGCTCCGGCGTCAACGGGCCCCCCAGGTCGAAAGACCTGGGGGGTTTCGTTTTTTTCTCCCCTGCGGGCCGTGGGCTGCGCGCCGCGGCGCCGAATCCACGGCCGGTGCCCTTTTCGTCGGCGCCAGGGGCCTTATGAGAGGGGCGCCCCGGCGGCTCACTTCCCCGGCCGGGCAAGAAGGCGCCCGCGATGTCTCTCTGGTCCACGCTCACCCAGCACGCCAAGGCGCAGTTCCTCGACGTCATCCAGTGGCTCGACGACACGCCCAACACCCTGGTGTACCGGTTCCCGGTGTTCCAGCAGGCCATCCAGGACGGTGGCAAGTTGGTCGTGCGGGAGGGGCAGGCGGCGGTGTTCGTCTCCGAGGGGCGGCTCTCCGACGTCTTTGGCCCCGGCACCTACGAGCTCAACTCGAAGAACACGCCGGTGATGAGCTTCTTCACCTCGATCAAGTACGCGCTGAACTACCCCTACAAGGGCGACATCTACTTCGTCTCGACCCGGCAGTTCACCGACCAGAAGTGGGGCACGGCCAACCCCATCCCCATGCGCGACGCCGACATGGGCATTGTGCGGCTGCGCGCCTTCGGCAGCTTCGCCTTCCGCATCACCGACCCGGCGATCTTCCTGCGCGAGATCGTGGGCACGGCGGGCCTGTTCACCACCGACGAGATCGGCGGGCACATCAAGCGCAAGCTGGTGAGCGCCCTGGCCGACACCATCGGCGAGGCCAAGATCCCTCTCCTGGATCTCGTCGCCCAGTACATGGACCTCGGCGACGCCCTGCGCCAGCGCCTCACAGGCTGGTTCCAGAGCAACTACGGCATCACCCTCACCGACTTCGTGGTGGAAAACGTGAGCGTCCCGCCGGAGGTGGAAAAGATGATGGACACCCACGCGCGCATGAAGCTCGCGGGG
>CAYHRZ010000424.1:0-5155 GCA_964359125.1 uncultured Klebsiella sp.
CGTTCACGCGCTTGCCATACCGCGCCGACAGCGGATCCAGCATCACCAGCGCCAGGTACAACGCGAAACCCTGAGTGCCGAGCCGCAAGCCCAGCGCGGGGTAGCCTGCCGCGAAGGTCGCCACGGCCACCGTGCCCGCGAGCAGGCCGAAGGGCACGCCCGCGGTGGTGCCGTCGAAGCGCCTTCCCAGTGACGGGAGCGCCAACCGGAAGGCACCCACCGTGGCGATGAACCACGGCAAGGTAGCCGCCACTACCTTGGCGAAGCCGCCCCCTGGCCACAGCAGCGCTGCCGTGCCCAGGGCGTGCGCAGCCAGGAGGACCAGCAGGTGCGCCGGCCGGGGCATGGGGCCCTCGGACTGCCGGGGGAAGGCGGTGGAGAGGAAGCCGAGGAGTACGGCGCCCCATGTCCCCCAGATCAGCAGCGCGGCGTGCTCCTGCGGCGTCCACGGGGTGGACACCCACCCCGCGAAACTCGCAGCCCAGGGCAGGATGCCCGCGATGCCCACGACGGCCGCCCACGGGAAGAAGAGCCGGTAGCCCTCGCGGAGCAGTAGCGGCGGGGGCGACTTGGGGGTGGTCATGCCCCGGCTGGGGCAAGCGGCGTGCCAACGTGGACAGCGGCGCCAAGGTCCGAGCGCCCGGGGCCGCGCGGGCAACACCACACCCGTGGTTGACTACCCCGGCACGCTGATCGACGACCCGGTGGGCGATTTCAGCACCTCCACGTGGCAGGGGATTGCCTTCTTCACGGCCTCCACGTGGCTGATCAGCCCGACCCGACGGGTGGCGGCGATGTCGCCCACCACGTCTAGGGCCCGGTCCAGCGTGTTGGCGTCGAGGCTCCCGAAGCCCTCGTCGATGAACAGAGTATCGATCTGGACGCCGCCCGACTTCTCGGCGATGACGTCGGCGAGGCCCAGCGCCAGCGACAGCGAGGCGAGAAACTTCTCGCCGCCGGAGAGCGTCGAGACGTCGCGCTGCACGGTGGAGTGCGCGTCGAACACGGCGAGGTCGAGCCCACCCTCCGAGCGCTTGTCGCTGGTGTCGGGTCGTAACACGAAGGTGTACTGCCCCTGCGACAGGCGCCGTAGTCGCGTGCTCGCGTAGGCCACCACGCGGCTGAACCAGGCCGTGAGCACGAAGGTGGGGAAGCTGATGCGTCGGGGGTTCTCGCCGTTGAGGCTACGGGCGAGATCGAGCAGACCTCGTGCTTCCCGCTCGACGCGCAACTTCTCGGCGGTAAACGCATCGTGCTGGGTTTTCTTTTCCACCAGCGAGGCGACGCTGGCGCGGGCCCGGCCCAGGGCTTCCCACGCCTCGGCGTGCTCTCGGGCGGCCGTAGCGGCCTGTTCTTCGAGTGCAGGCAGGTCGGGGGCCGGGCGCCCGGCGATGGTGATCGCCAGTTCGTCGAGCCGGGCGACGGTGCCGGCCACGTCGGTGTCGAACCGCGCGATGCGCTGGCGCAGCGTGCTCTCGGTCTCGGCGGATCGAAGCGCCCGGGCAACGTCTTCGGCCGTGGCGAAGCCCTCGGTGGCCAGCGCTACCTCGGCCAGCGTCGCGGCTGCCGGGAGCGCTTGTTGGGAGGCGGCGAGGGTGGCCGCGGCGGCGTTGCGGGCTCCGCGGGCACCCGCGGCGAGCCGCTCGGCCTCCGAGAAGACGCGCCGGACTTGGTCGATCGTGCCGCGCTCGGTCTCGATTTCCGTGGTGAGCCCGCTCCGGCGGCTTCCCAGCCGCGCACGGGTGGCCTCGGGGTCGGTCACGCCGCCGAGGCGCTCGTCGGCCGCCGCGGCCACCCCCTCGGCCTGAGCCTGTGCCTGGGCGGCGAGGTTCGCCGCACCTTGGGCCTCCGAAGTCGCGGCGTGGGCCGCCACCCGCCTCGCCTCGGCCTGTGGCCGCGCGGCCAGTCGCTTCGCCAGTCGATCTGCTTCCTCGCTGGTGCTGGCGAGCGTCGAGCGGGCTGCCAGCAGCGCCGCGCCGTGCTGGTCCGGAGAGGTGAATCCAGCCGCGAGGAGCCGCTCCGAGGCCTCGGTGACCCGCGCCTCCCGCAGCCCTCGCTCGGTCGCGAGTTGGGCCACGGCGCCGTCGGCCATGCTCACCGCCCGCCGGGCAAGCTGCACGGTGGCCTCCGCCGTCGCCACCAGCCCGCGGACGTTGGCGGTGGCGGCGGTGCCGGGCGCAGGGGCCGGGTGCTCCGGGCTCCCGCACACGGGGCAGGGTTGACCGAGTTCTAGCCCCTGGGCCAGGATCGCGACCGCGTCGGCTTCCAACGCGGACCGGGCCTCCGCGAGCTGCACCTCGGCCCCCGCGAGGGCGTCTTGTGCCAGGGATTGCTCCACGGCGGCCGCCGCGTCTTTCTTGGCGAGGGCGTCGCGCCCGGACCGGGCCCACTCCGCCACCTCCTTTGCGCTCGGCGAGACCGACTCCACGCGGGCCAAGTGCTCGCGTGCCGCCAGCAGCACCGGCTCCAGCGCGTCGCGTTCGGCCTGGAGGGGTGCCAGTGCGGCGACTGCGGCTTCGGCCTCGGCCGCCACGCCTGCCCGCCGCCCCACCTCGGCGTCGGCCCGCTCCCGTGCCTGTCGCCGCGACAACGCCTCGGCGCGGGCCCGTACCAGTGCGTCGACGTCGGCCAGCTGCCTCGTGACCTCGGCGAGCTTGCCCTCGAGTTCGCGGAGCGCCTGTTCCCGCGGCGGCAGGGCGTCGAACGCGGGGCGCTGCGCCTCCACCGCCGCCTGCCGCGTGGCCAGGGTGGCCTCGTGCTGCACGAGCACGCCCTGCTGCTGCCGGATTCGCTCCGCCAGTTCACGCAGCGCGCGCAGCGCGACTTCGGCTCTCGCGGCCTTCCCGGCCTGGTCCAGCTCCCACCTCGCCGCGTCGATCGCAGGGCGGAGTGCCTCCAACTCGTCGAGTCGGGCCGTCGCGCTCGCGTGCTGGGCGACGGCCGCGGCCAGCGCTCGGCCCCCGACCAGCCCCGCCTGTGCCGCTTCCGCGCCGGCCCGCTGCCGGCGCTCGTGCTCCGCGGCCTCGGCGACCTGGGCCTCCCCCTCCGCGAGGTCCTCGTCGTACCGGGGGAGGTCGAACAGTGACTCGAGGTGTTTGAGCTTGATCACCAGCTCCCTGACCACCTCCAGCCGGTCGCCGGCCGCGGCCTTTGCCATGGCGGTGACGGTGGAGGCGTCCTCGACGGGGAACAACGAACGCACCAGCTCCGCTCGGTCCTTGGAGTTCAGCTCGAGGAACCGTTGGAACTTGCCCTGGGGCAACACGATCACCGTGCTGAACTCCTCGTGCTTGAGCCCCACCATCCCCGCCTCTGCCACCAGCTCGAGGACGTCGCGGGGCTTCAAGTTCGGTCGGACGGTGAGCACGCCGTCGGGGCCCACGTCGGCGACGGTGACCACTTTCTCGTCGGCGATGACGCCGCCGCCCCGTTTCGGGCGGGGCGCATGCCAGGGCGACCGGAAGATCTCGAAGGTCTTGCCTTGGCAGCTGAACCGGAAACGCACGTAGGTGGCATCCATCGGGCCCGCCAGGGTGGAGCGGACCGCGTCAGTAGGCCGCCCCCCCAGCGGCAGGCCGTACAGCGCGTAGCTCATCGCGTCGAAGATGGTAGTCTTTCCCGCGCCCGTCTCGCCGCTCACGACGAAGACGTTGTCGAGGTCGTCGAAGTTGATGACCTGCCGCTGCACGTAGGGGCCGAAGCCGGCGAACTCGAGGGCGATGGGGCGCATCAGAGGGCTCCACGCGCAGCGTTGCGAAGGTTGTTGAAGGCGTCGACCAGGGCCTCGGCCGGCGGGCCGTTGTGGGCGTGGGCGTGGAAGGCCTTCCAGTCCTCCATCACGTCGACCTTCTCGCCCGGTCGTCGCCGCAGGGGCACGGCCGTCGTGACCTCCTCGCTGGCGGGGTTCTGCAGCGACACCAGGTGGGGAAAGCGTTGCCGGAGGCGGTTCATCGGGTGACCGGCCACCTCGGCCTTCGTGAGCGTGATCCGCACGAAGTGACACTCGTGCTCGGCGAGGGCGGGGTCGGCCAGCAACTGGTCGACCGTGCCTTCCAGCTCCCGCAGGTCCCGGCGGGCGTGCAGACGGTGCCGCGTGACCGTCGGGGGCTCCCCCCGCTCTACGGTGGCCTCCGCGACGCTCTTCTGGTCATTGACCTCCGAGAAGCTGTACTTCAGCAACGAGCCCGAGTAGATGGCGTGGGGGGTGACAGACTGCGGCCGGTGCAGGTGACCGAGAGCCACGTAGTCGAAGCCGTCGAGACAGTCGGGAGCCACCAGCGACGCCCCCCCGACGTAGTTGCGTTCCGAGTCGGACGCCGCCCCGCCCTGGGCGAAGCAGTGGCCGACGAGCACCTGGATCGCGCCGGGGTCGCGGGCCGCGCGAGCCTGAGCGACGGCCGCCGCGAAGACCTCCACCTGGCCGCCCGGGGACTCAGAACCGGTGGCGATCGCACCCGGGAATAGAAAGGGAATCCCCCACACCTCGGCCCGCTCTCCCGCGCGGGTGTTGATGACAACCGGCTCGGCAACCCGGCCGGGGTCGGTGCGGAAGTGAACACCGGCCGTGGCGATGAGATCTGCCGCAAAGCCAAGCCGGGCCCCGCTGTCGTGATTCCCCGGGATGATGACAATGGGTGTGTCGGGCGCCCCATCGCGCACACGCCTCAGCCACGATCCCAGCAATTGTACCGCTGACTCAGGCGGAATACTGCGGTCGAACAGGTCCCCCGCCACGATGACGAGGTCGTAGTTGCCCCCCTGGATCTGCTGCGCCACCTGCTCCAGCACGTGCGCCTGGTCGGCCAGCAGGGGGTGGTCGAGCAACGACTTGCCGAGGTGCCAGTCGGACGTGTGGAGGATGCGCATGGTGGACCTTCCGGGGGGCACGAGCAGCCTATGCACCCACCCCGCCAAAAAATGGTCGTCTGGCACAGAGCACGGAAAAACACCGTCCCCGGTCGCCGGGCTGGCCGGCGTGTCCCAGGGTGTGCACACTCCGCGGCATGGCCAGCCCCATCCTCCAGGTCGCCCGTTTGCAGATGCCCTGGGCTACCCTCGACCCGTTCCTCTTCTGCGTGCACCATAACGACGCCTACCCTCGGGGGAACGTGGCGATGGGCCCGGTGGCCGCTCTCGAAGGCCGCTCGATCGGTGC
>CAYHRZ010000425.1:0-5128 GCA_964359125.1 uncultured Klebsiella sp.
TGCGCGTCGTGAGGTAGATGGGTGCGGGATCACCGAAGGTCACGCGCTGGCCACTGTAGCTCGTGGTACGCGAAGAGCGAGTGCGTGGCCGTGCCCTCGCCGTCGCCGAGGCGGCGGTAGTCCAACTCGCCGAGGTACACGACCGGGTCGAAGTTCACCCCCCACTGCGGCCCGGCCGTGATCTCCGTCCCCCCGCTCGAGTGCTTCACGACGGCGAGGTTCCCACCGGCCTGCCAGCCCAGCTCGCGGACCCCCGCGCTCGCCGCCGCTCCGACGCCGGGCGTCGCGCTGTCGGCCGGCCAGAAGTCTGCGCCCTGGTAGAACAAGGCTAGGTTCGCGTATGGGTAGTTGGGGTTGAGCCCCGCCTCCACGCCGAACCAGCCTCGGGTCTCGGTGAAACCGAGGTCACGCCGGATGAAGCTGGTGTGGTCGGGGAGCCGCCACCCGTAGGTGGGGTTGAGCCGCCCGGCCCGGACGTAGCCGTTGTAGGGAAGTCGGTCCACCTTCACGAACACCTCGTCGACCTTGAGGTAGTCGAGAGCCGTCGGGCGGCTGGCACGCTGGTCCTCGTCGAGGGCGAACGTGGAGCGGCTGCCGTAGAGGCCCACGTCGGCGTAGACCACCGCGTGGTCGTGCACGCGGGCCATGCCGTACAAGTCGGCCTGCATGGGAAACACGCTGGCGTAGTCGCCGTCCCCAAGCGGGAAGTAGGCCATCGCCCGCAGGTCGGCGCCGAAGGCGAATGTAGGGTCGGGGTCGATCTTGCCGTAGCGGTCGGCTACCTGAGCGGAGGGCGTGTTCCCCGGCTGCCAGCCAGAGAACCCTTTCAGGAAGTTGAAGCCGCCATCGGTGGGGTTCTCCCGGGGCGCGGCATCGGCGGAGGGGCGGTGCCCCGCCCAGGGCACGGCCTCGCGGCCGTAGTAGAGGCCGGAAGGAGTGCGCAACCCGCCGCCCGCTGGACTGACGTGGCAGCTCGTGCAGTTCAGGGAACAGAGGCGGTCCTTGACAGCCGGGTTCGCCCAGTCCGTGGGCTCGATGTGACAACTCGCGCAGTCGTTGGCGCTACGGAGCGCGTAGGCCGGTTGGGCCTCGCTGCGCCGGGCCAAGAGGGTGACGACGAGGAACGTCGCGAGCGCAAGGGCGCTCAGCAGGGGGGCGCGACTCACTGGCCACCCCCGGTGTCGCCGCCGTGGGGAGCGCCGTCGGCCACCCACCCGGCGAGGATCTCTCGGTCGATGTCGCTCGGCTGGGTGGCGTAGGAGGGGGGCATCGTGGGCGAGTCGCCGGTCGCCCGGGCCTCGACGCGCTCCGCCATCGCGAAGGCGCCGTCCACGTCGCCGTCGGCGTCGTACTGGTCCAACCGGAAGTAGTCCGGCGCGCCGCCCGCCGGCGGGGCGGTGTGGCATGGGGCGCAGTAGGTGTCGAGCACCGGCCCCGCGTGGTCGACGTAGGTGGGGTTGTCGGGCACCTCGGTGGAGCCCGTGCCGGCGGTCTTCGCGCCGAAGCCCGGGCAGGCCCCGAGGAGGAGGGTGGGGAGGATGAGCATCGGCGAAGTGTGCCAGCACACCGGGTCGGATTCAAGGCGGATGGTCTCGACCACGGGCCGACGACTTTGTCAGGGGCGCGTCGACGGGCCAGAATGGTGGGGATGGACGAGAACCTCGCGGAGTTGGGAGGGGGCGGCGCGTCGTCGGCGGCGCTGCGCAACGCCCTGGTACGGGCGGGGGGGAGCGGCGCGGGGGGTGGCACGCCGCTGACGGAAGGGATGGTGTTCCTCCTCGCCCCGGGACTGGGCTTTCACTACCTGGTTGTCAAGCGGAGCGTTGGGCAACGACTGGTGATCAGCGGTACCGCCGCCGGCGTGGGGTGGGGTGGGGACACGATCGGCGAGGTGGCGCAGCGGCTGGGCCTCGTGGTCACCCCACTGGAGCACGCCGTCGAACTGGCGGCCGACAACGCGCTGGTCGAGGCCCTAGACGGAGGGCACGTCGTCGTAGCGTGGACCGACGTCGCCGCGCTCCCTCACCGGCGTTTCCCCCCTGGGTTCGCCCAGGTGGTGCCGCACCTCCTAGGCGTGCTGGGCTTCGACGAGGCGAACGAGGAGTTCACCCTGGACGACGGCTGCGCGCTGCCCGTGCCCATCGACGCGACCCGCCTGCGGCTTGCCCGCGCCGAGGCGCCGGGCGCGAGGAACCGGGCCCTCTGCCTCCGAGCCGCCCCGCCGGGCACGGTGGACGTCACCGCCCTCCTCCGCGAACGGATTCGCGAAGCCACCGCCGCCCACCTGCGGGCCCCGCTGGGCAGTCGCGGCATCGCCGGGATGCGCGCCCTGGCCGCCGGCCTCGCCGAGCCGGCGGCTCCCCGGGGCTGGCTCTCGTTGTTCGGGCGGGGTGCCGGGCTGTTCCACGCACTCCTCGCCCTCCACCGCTGGATCGCCCACGGCGACCACGGTCCGGCCGCCGGGCGAGGCCTCTGGGTGGCCGGCCTGGCCGAGGCGGCCACCCTGCCCGCTCACGGGGGGCTGGTTCCCGAGTTGGAAGCTTGGAGGCGAATCGCCGACGGCTGGACCGCACTCGCGGCCGAGGCCCTCCCTGACACCTGTCCGCGGCTGGCGGAGGCGCGGGAGGTGCTCGACGCCCAGTTGGCGCGGTATAGCCGCGACGGCATCGACTCGATGCGGGTGCTCGGCGCCACGTCGTCGCGCCTGGCCGCCATCGAGAACGAGATGGAGAGCGAGTTCCCGTTGCGGGAAGCCGACACCTACGCCCTGCTCCGCGACCTGGGAGCGCGGGTGGACGCCCTGGCCGCGGCGGAGTTGGACAGCAGTCGGCGCTTGCTCACGCTCGTCGACTGAGCCCTGGGACGCGCGGTTAGGGCACCGCGTGGACGAAGCCCTCTCCCACGGTGCCCGGTTGCTGCTGCAACTCGGGATCATCCTCGGCTCCGGCCGGGCCCTGGGCGCGGTGTTCCGGCGGTTCGGCCAGCCCCAGGTGGTGGCGGAGATCGTGGCCGGGATGCTGGTCGGGCCCACGTTGCTGGGGCGGGTGTCGCCCGAGTTGTTCGCCTACGTCTTCCCCGCCGAGAGCTTCGCGGGCCTGCAGGGCATCAGCGAACTCGGCTTGGTCCTGTTCATGTTCCTCGTAGGCTTGGAACTCGACATCTCGGTGCTCCGGCGCCAGAGCCGTCTCGCGGCCGAGGCGACGCTGGGCACGCTGCTGCTCCCGTTTCTGACGGGGGCGATCCTCGGGGTGGCCCTGCATCCCACCTTCGGGCCGACCGGCGTCAGTGTGTGGGTGTTCTCATTTTTCCTCGCCATCGCCATGTCGGTGACGGCGTTCCCGGTCCTCGCCCGGATCCTCGCCGAGCGGGGGATGCTCACGACTCCGGTGGGCACGGTGGCGCTCACCGCCGCTGCCGGGCACGACCTCGTCGGGTTCATGCTGGTGGGGGTGGCGGTGGCGACCGCCGCGTCACGGGGGCCGGGGGAGGTGTTGACCGCCGTGGGGATCACCCTGGCCTACGTGAGTACGATGGTGGTGGCAATCCGGCCGTTGCTGGGGCGAATCGAGCGCCGCTTCGGCACGCTGCGCACGCTGCAGCCGAGCGGGATGGCGATCCTCCTGGTGCTCGTCCTGCTCAGCGCCCTCGCGGCCGACCTGGTCGGCCTGCACCCCCTGTTCGGCGCCTTCCTTGCGGGGGTCGTTCTGCCGCGCCAGCGGAAGGCGGTTGCCGACATCCGCCGTCGACTCGAGGACGTGACGTCGCTCGTTCTGCTCCCTGTCTTCTTCGCGGTCACCGGCCTGCAGACAGACCTAGCCGCGGCCCTGACGCACGGCAACGCCGGGTGGACGATCGCGATCGTGGCGCTGTCGACCACCTCGATGCTGGTCGGCGCGATGGTCCCCGCGTGGCGCGCAGGATGGAACGCCCGTGACGGCCTGACCCTGGGCTTCTTGGCCAACACACGCGGCTTGATGGAGTTGGTCATCCTGGCGGTGGGCGCTGAACTCGGCCTGCTCTCGCCGCCCCTGTTCGCGATGATGGTCACGATGGCCATTGTCAACACGCTGCTCACCGCCCCCGCTGTTGCGATGCTCTACCCGCGCGCCCGCGTGCTCATGGAGACGACAGGCGCCCAGGTGCGGGCGCCCTGGACACTCGTGGCTTGCGTCGCTCACCCCCACACAGCGACGGGCCTGGGGCGACTCGCCGCCGCCGTCTGCGGTCCGCCGCCCGCGAGGGGTTGGGCGCTGCGACTGTCGCCGGCCCACGAGACGGCGGCGTTGTTTCCGGGGGCGGTCGTCGACGATCCTGGCCCCACGGAGGCCTTGGCGGCCGCGGCGCGGGCAGCGGGTGCCGAGTTCGAGCCGGTCACCGTGCAGGCAGCCGACGTGGCCAGCACAATCGTCTCGTTCGCGCAGCTGAGGCGCGCTGACGCGATCCTGCTCGGCCTCCACCGGCCCATGTGGGGCGGCGCGCAGCTCGGCGGGCCGGTGGCCGACGTCGCGAGCAACCCACCTTGCGATGTATTGGTGTTCCACGAGCGCAACTTCCGAGGCCTGTCGCGGGTAGTCCTGGGCCTCGGCGGCGAGAATGACGAGGCGGCCCGACGCGTGGCCGAGAGAATTGCGGAGCACGAGGCAGCCGAACTGGTGGTTGTGGACACCCGCCGACAACGTGACCGGGTCGACACGCTGAGGGCGGCGGCCCACGGTGCGGACCTCGTGGTCGTAGGCATTGGCCCCGCCTGGGACCTGGCGTTGGCCCGGTTCGACCTGACACAACCGCGCTTGTTTGCAGAGCTAGAGTCGTCGGTGGTAGCCGTGTGTTCGGCACCACCTGACGCTGACTAATTTTGTCGCACGGCTTGTCGGGGCAATCGAACGAGTTAGCCGCCCGCTCCACTTCAAGGAGCCAATAAAATGCCTCGTCCGCCGGTTGACAATAAGCTGCTGCCCTTCATGGGAATGCTCGGAAAGATCCCCGACCAAGATATCGCCAAGAAGGCGGGGGTGTCCCGCACCGCCGTCGTTAGCTTCCGCAAGCGCCAGGGCATCGAGGCATATGAAGGCTACAAGTTCAAGCCGGGCGAGGCCCCCGCCAAGGCCGGTAGCAAGCGCCCGGCGGC
>CAYHRZ010000426.1:0-5128 GCA_964359125.1 uncultured Klebsiella sp.
TAGGAGCCGCCCAGCGGGTCGGCGGTGTTCCCGGTACAAGCGAGCAGCCAGGCGAGGGTCATCAGGGGCTAGGCTAACGGATCTGGCCGGCGTCCGCTGGCCCCGGGACGCCGGTTAGTCCCCACGCCTCTACCGAGATTCTCCTCGCGATGCTCCGCGCCGCCTCGCTGCTGTCGGTCCCCCACGCATTCACCGCGCGGGAACACGGCGACCAGCGGCTACCGGGGCCCAACGCCCACCTCCTCGCTGCGCTGGGCTTGTCGGGGCCCTACTTCGCTGCCCACCAGGTACACGGCCCTCGCGTCGTGGCGGCGCCCTTCGCCGGCGGCGTCCTGCCGAGCGCCGACGCGGTGATCACGACCACGCCTGGCCACGTGGTTGCGGTGCGGGTGGCCGACTGCGTGCCCGTGCTCCTCGCCGGGCCGGGTGTGGTCGCGGCGGTGCACGCGGGCTGGCGCGGTACGGCGGCCGACGTCGTCCGCGCGGCGGTCGCCGCCACTTGTGAGGCCGGCGGCTGCGCGCCCCGCGACCTGCGCGCGGCCATCGGCCCCAGCATCCGGGGGTGCTGCTACGAGGTGGGGAAGGAGGTGATCGACGGCGTGGGCGCGGTGGCGCCCGGCGCGGACTGGGTGGACGGTCGGCGAGTGGACCTGGCGGTGGCCAACGCCGGCATCCTGGCGTCGCTGGGGGTGGCGGTGGACGTGGTCGGACCGTGTACGCGGTGCGACCACGCCTACTGGTCGTTTCGTCGCGACAAGGAGCTCGCCGGGCGACAAGTCGGCGCCATCGGGTTGCCCGCGTGATCCTCCTCCTCGCCTGCAGCGACCCGCAACTGGACCCGGTGCGAGAGGCCCTGGAGGCCTACGACCTCGGGCGGGCGGCCCTGGACGCAGGCGAGGCTGCCCAGGCGGCGGCTCATTTCGCGCGTGCACGGGAGCACGACTCGCGCACCGCCCTCTTGCCGCTGTGGCAGGCCCGGGCGGTGGCGGCGGGGGGCGACGCCGCCGCCGCGGAGGCGCTGGCCACTGAGGCGCTGCGACTGGACCCCGGGCTCGGCTTGGCGCTCTACCAGCGGGCCGCGTACCGGGCGCGTCAGGGTCGCGGCGACGATGCGGCGGCGGACCTCGCGGTGGCGATGAAGAAGGGCGTGGCGGCGCCCTTGCAAGCGGCCGCCGACCCCGACTTCCTCCCGCTGCTCGGCACGGCCGCGTTCGCGGGCCTGCTGCCGCCGGCGCCGGTGCTCTTGGACGTGGCGGGGCCGGCGGGGAGCGTATTCGTGGGCAGCGACGTGGAGCTGAAACTCGCGGTGTCGGCCGCGCGGCCACTGTCATTCTCGGTGGCCCTGGAGGGCGCGGACCCCGGCTGCATGCGCCTCGAGCGGGTCGTGGAGGAGCGGTGGCCCACCCCGGGGGTGGCGGTGTCGTTGGTGCGGCTGCGGTTCCGCGCCTTGGGCCCCTGCCGGGCGACGGTGGGCCCCTTCCGCGTCGACACCGTCGAGCCCGTGGCGTTCACGGCCACCTCGGGCACGCTCGTGGTCCAGGTCGACGCGCCGAGTGGCTTCCAGGCGAATGCGTCGTCCCGGTGGCTCACCGCGATCCCCGTGCCTAGCGTGCTCCACCGCGGCGACGGCGACTGGGTCACCGGGCGCGTGGGCACGCTGGTCTACGCCCTTGGGCGCCCGGACCAACCGCCCACGCTGGGCGGTGCGCCGCCCGAGCTGGGCCTGGAGCTGCGCGACATCGAAGGCGGTGGCGGCCAGGTGGGCACCACCCGGGCTCTAGGCGGCGCGTGGACTTCACCGGCACCGGCGACCGTGCTGGCTGGTGGGCAGTCCTACCCCGTGCCCTAGATCCCGCAGGCGTCGTCGCAGCCGTCGTGCGTGCCCAGCGTGTTGCCCGACAAGTCGTTCCCGGCGCAGGCGCTGAGCACGACGTTGCTGCACGACATGCCGTACTCGGCGTTGCCGGGGAAGCTGTTGCCCTGCACGTCGGCCGTCACGTCGCCCAGTCCCAGGCCGTCGCCGCTGCCGCCGCTGGACACGGTGTTCGTCACCGAGACCGTACCGCCGTCGACCCGGACGCCGTCGTACGTGGCGAGGTTCACCTCCACCCCGTCGAGGATCCCCACCGCGTCGAGCACGCCGGCCACCGACGTCTCCAGGTAGTAGTCGTAGAAGCTGTACGAGGCGCTCGCCGCCACGCCGTAGCCGGTGGCCGAGAGCACGCTCACGTCGTCGACGGACCACTCCGCGAAGCCCGACAGGTAGAGCCCGGTGCCCCCGGACTCCGTGATCTCGACGTCGCTGACGATGGCGTAGCCGGCGTCGGTGGCGTTCCCGACGAGGTACACCGCGTTGTAGGTGGACTGTCCGATGGTGAGACCGTCGATCTCCACCTGGGGCGGCATGCCGTAGCTATACGCGTAGACGCCGTAGCCACCGCTGTTCTCGATGGTGACGTCCGTGAGCTCCAGCGCGGTGTTGGACACCGAGACGGCCGTGCTCAGCGTGGTGCCCATGGTGACGTTCTCCAGCTTCAGGTCCGACTCCACCGAGCTGTCGGTATAGGTGTCGTCGACGCCGTCGCCGTCGGAGTCGCTCCAGTACCCGTAGTAGTTCCCGTAGGCGACGAACGTGCTGTTGCTGTAGCTGTAGCTGTACTCGTAGTCCAGCACGTCGTCGGTGTAGTACCGGTAGGCGTAGTTGTAGTAGCGGGTGGCACCGATGTCCATCGACGACACCTCCGCGCTGCCGTAAGCCAGGTACAGCACCGCGCCGCCGAAGTCGTCGGCGGTGTTGTTCTCCATCACCAGCGGCGAGGCGCTGTCGACGTCGTAGGCGTAGACCAGGTTCCCGTTGTAGTTCGCCCAGCTGTTGCCGGTGATCTGGGCGCCCACGCCGTACACGTAGATGCCCTCGCCGCCCCCCTCGAAGGTGTTGTTGGCCACGACGGCCACGTTGTCGGCACCGAGGTAGATGTCTTGTCCCTGGTAGTCGTACTCGTAGCGCGTGATCTCGCCGGTGAAATCGTTCTCGTACGTGTACGTTTCCATGCCGATGGTGTCGACGAAGCTGTTGCCGTCGAGGTTGACCTCGCCGTACTCGGAGTGGAACGTCGAGAAGGCGCCGTAGCTGGAGAACGTGTTGCCGCTGGCGTTGATGCTGCCGTAGAAGTTGATGACGCCGGCGCAGGCGTTGTCGCTGAAGCTCGACGCGGTGAGCTCGAGCGAGCTGGTGTAGTTGGAGATGCCCCACACCGGAGCGCCGGTGACCACCGCGTTGCTGAGCGCGAGGTCGGCCCCGTAGACGAACACCCCGACGCCCCGGTCCACGTAGGCGCCCTGCACCCCGTCGATGGTGTAGTAGCAACCGCCGTCGTAGGTGCTGTCGGGCTCGCGCATGCCCGAGATCTCCAAGCCGTCGACCGTCCCTTCCACCGTTTGCAGGTACAGGCCCCAGCGACCCACGTTGGAGATGACGAGGTCCTTGACCGTGAGCGCGGTGACGTCGCCCGTGGCGTACGGTGCCGCGAACACGCCGTAGCTGTCGTAGTCCCGCACCGTGACACCCTCGATGTTCACCTGCTCCGACTGGAAGTACACGCCGCCGCACCACCCGGAGAAGTCGGCGTAGTCGTTGCTGCAGGAGGTGAGGGTACCGCCCTCTTCTTCGTTGACGGCGATGACGCTGTTCGTCAGCGACAACAGCGCGGTGCGGTGCAACGCGAGCACGCCCTGGGCCTGGCTGCCGTACACCTCGATGCCGTCGCCCACGAGGCCGTTGTCGATGAGCACCACGCCGTAGAGGTTGTTGCGGAGGATGTCGCCGCTCATGGTGAGCGTGCCGTTGAGCGCCACGATCCCGAAGAGGTCGGAGGTGGTGATCGTGTTGCCCGACATCACCAGGTCGGCGCCGTCGCCCTGCACGGCCACGCCGTCGCAGTCCTCGATGTAGGAGCAGGAGCCGGTGCCGTGGGTCTGGTCGAAGATGTTGTTGGTGAGCGTGCCCGACGCGCCGCCGGTGAACTGGACGCCGTAGCCGTTGGGCTCGGAGAAGAGGTTGCCGTCCAGCGTGAGCGAGCCGCCGGAGACGAGGACCCCGCCGTAGTCGGGCTGGTCGAAGGTGCAGCCGCTGACGACGACGTCGTCGCTCTGGCCGCTCTCGATGCCGTAGTTCGCCACCGTGTCGAACACGACGTCGGTGATCACCGCGCCCACGGCGCCGTCGAGTACGATGCCCGAGCGCGTGCTGGTGATGGTGAAACCCGAGACGCCGGAGGCGTCGCCGGTGATCGTGAACGCCGGGGTATTGGAGGGGGCGTCGATCGCCGCGACGTCGGAACCAGCGCCGGCCACCGATACCCCGGGGGGCACCGCCACCGACTCGCTGTACTCGCCCGCGCATACGTTGACGACCATGCCCGGCTCGGCGGCGTCGACTGCGGCCTGGATCGTCGTGAAGTCGCCCGTCTCCCCGTCGAGGTTGATGCAGCCCGCGGGCCCGTAGTCGATCTCGCCGGTGTCGCCGGTGTCGTCGGGGCTGTCGTCTTTGCCGCCGCCGTCGGTCTCGGGGACCGGCGGGCAGCCGAACAACAACAGGAGGAACGGGGAGAGGGGGGCGAGGCGCATGAGGACTCCAGCGGCCCCCCACGCTAGCCCCCCTTGACCCGGCCCACAAGTTACTCGCGCGACCCTCACCGGAATGTCCATGGACCCCGATCGCAAGGCGCTTCACGATGCCCTCGAGCGCGCCCACGCCCGCGCGCTCGCTGGGGGTGGCCAGGCCGCCGTCGACAAACAACACGGCCGGGGCAAGCTCACCGCCCGGGAGCGCGTGGATGCCCTCCTTGATCCGGGCACGTTCCGTGAACTCGACCGGCTCGTGGTGCACCGGTGCACCGACTTCGGGATGGAAAAGAAGCGCGTTCCGGGCGACGGCGTGGTCACCGGCTACGGCCGCATCGACGGGCGCCTCGTCTACGTCTTCGCGCAGGACTTCACCGTCTTCGGGGGCACGTTGTCGGGCGCCTACGCCAAGAAGATCTGCAAGGTGATGGACCTCGCCATGAAGAACGGCGCCCCGGTGATCGGGCTGAACGACTCCGGCGGGGCGCGCATCCAGGAGGGCGTG
>CAYHRZ010000427.1:0-5081 GCA_964359125.1 uncultured Klebsiella sp.
AGGAGCGCCTGGTGCTCGCGCGCACCACCCACCTCGACGCGCTGGCCGAGCGGCTGAAGGAGCCGCGGGTGGCGCGGGTGATGGAGGCGGTGCTGCTGGGCGACGAGCAAGTGGACTACGCCCACGACGACTTCCGCTACGTGGTGGACCTGGGGCTGGTGGCACGCGGCACCGGCGGGGCCGAGCCCGCCAACCGCATGTACCGCGAGGTGCTCGTGCGCGAGCTGGCCTACAACCAGCAGGCCAACACCCCGGCCCCCTGGTGGCGCTGGGCCCGCCCCGACGGGCGCCTCGACTACCCGGCGCTGGTCGAGGCCTTCCGCGGCTACTGGCGCGAGCACGCCGACGTGATCGCCGAGCACATGCCGCTCTACCCCGAGGCCGTCACCCACGTCGCGTTCATGGCGTTCTTGCAGCGCGTCGTCAACGGCGGGGGCCACGTGGAGCGCGAGTTCGCGGCGGGCCGCGGCGCGGTCGACGTCGTCACCCACTACGCCGGCGAGCGCTTCGTCACCGAGATCAAGCGCGTCCGCGAGCGCGACAGCCTCGACGGGATCAAGGACAAGGGCGTCGCCCAGCTCGGTCGCTACCTCGGCACCCTCGGCATGACCGAGGGCTGGCTCCTCGTCGTGGACCAGCGCGCCTGGCGGTCATGGGACGAGAAGCTCTGGCAAGAAACCCGCGTGGTCGAGGGGCGCACGCTGCACCTCGTCGGGGTGTGAGGGAACGAACGCACCGGGGGAGAGCGGCTCACCACAACGCGGGCAGCACGTAGTAGGCGCCGTCGTCGATCACGATGTCGGGACCGCCGTCGCCGTCAAGATCGCCGCCGTCGGCGGCGTAGCCACGCTCGTAGCCCAATGTGTACAAGGCCTCGTCCTCGCCGTGCGTACCGCCGCCGAGGAGCGCCTGCGCGTCAAAATACGCCAGACCCGCGTCGGTGCTAACCGCGACTCGGGGCGCGGCTCCGGACTCGAAGTACGCTGCAAGGGCGAACCGGGCCTCGCCGGCGCCCTCCAATGCGAACAGCGGTACCGCCTCCTCCCGGCCGATCGCCGCGTTGGCCGAGAAGGCGAGCACGCGTCCCCGCACCGTGCCACCAGCCTCCCAGCCGGGGGCGGCGAGCAGCACGTCGACCACGCCGTCGCCGTCGATGTCCGCGAAGCTTGCCGACGCTCCGCCCGGGCTGGTCCACTCCGCGGAGAGGGCGTAGTCGTAGTCGCCGGCGTCGATCGTGCCGAGTGTCGTGAAACTGACGCCGGAACGGGTGACCAAGGCGGCCGGACAGACGCCCGACGCGTCGAGAGGCGTGACGAGGTCGGAAAGACCATCGGCGTCCAGGTCCGCGCCCCAGGCGTAGTTGGTGCCACTGCATCCCGCAATCTGCGCCTCGGCGATCGTCCCGAGTTTGAACTCCGAATACAGGTGAGGGCCACTCGCCCCCGCGAGCAGGTCAGGAGCCAGAAGCTCCCTCTCGCCAGCCACGATTATCGACGGGAGCGGCTGCCCCGAGGCGCTGAACCCGAGCAACTGGAAATCCGACGTGGCGGGGCCCGAGTAGCCCTGGTCAATCGTCAGGACTAGCGAATCCAAATCCAGCACCCGCAGCTCGCTCCCCACGACAGGGGATGCCACCGAGGCGATGGTTACACAACCATAGCCCCCGGTGCATCCCACGTCGTAGGTATTGAAGGCCAACTCCGACAGGCCATCCCCGTCCAGGTCGGGAAAAGCAACGGGGTTCCGGGCGCCCCTCGTGCTCACGTCCTCGCAGTAGCGGTCGTCGCGCAGCGTCGCGGAGACCTCGGTGTGCTCGTCGTGTACCCCGCCCGCCGCGATCACCGCGCTGGGCGTGATCCGCACGTGGCCCGAGCACTGCCAGCAGGCCACCAGCAGGTCGGCGTAGCCGTCGCCGTCGACGTCGCCCCCCGCGCCGATCGAGCCCGACGAGCCCGCCACGGCCAAGGCCGCGTGCTCGATGGCCAGGCAGGCGTCTTGCACCTCCCCGTCGCAGTCCGCGTCGTAACCGGTGCGGCAGGTCTCCGGGGCACCGGGGTAGGCCGACGGGTTCGCGTCGTCGCAGTCGCCCACGCCCCCGCCGTAGCCCTCGGGGGCCTCGCAGGCGGGCACCGCCTCGCCCACGCCGTAGCCGTCGCCGTCGGCATCGGCGTAGTACCAGGAGGGGTTCACCGGGCGCTCGTCCACCTCGCCGTCGCAGTCGTTGTCGCGCCCGTCGCAGTACTCGATGCCCCCCGGGTAGGAGGAGCCGTCGCCGTCGTCGCAGTCGGACTGGCTGTCGAAGCCATCGCGGTCGTCGTCGGGCCAGGCGGAGGCCAGGGAGACCGCGGCCTGGCCGGGGTCCGGAGCGGGAGGCAGGTCTCCCCCGGCGGGCGCGCAACCGGCGGTGGTCAACCAGAACCACATGGGGCCAGTATAGGGGCGTGCAACTGTGCATGCAAGGGACACGGGAACCTCGGATGCAGCCGTAACGAGCTTGGAAAAAAAAAGTCAACTCCGGGTCGCGACGGCCCGTCGCCGTCGCCCCTCCGATAGTCTCGCCGGGCACACCGAGGTCCCCGTGCAGCTCAAGAAGATCGCCAGCAACCTGCGCCTGCTCTACACCGGGGCCGCCGCCGAGGTGCCGCTCACCCCGTTCCAGGGCGGCGCCCGCAACAAGGTGGTCCAGTTCATGGTGGCCGTGCGCTCTGCCAACGGCGCGCCCACGCTGGGCTGCAAGATCGACCACGGGCCCGACGGCATCGTCCACGCCACGCACACCACGCTGGCCAACGCCGCGCTGCCCACCACCAACATCTACGTGTTCGACAGCGACAGCACCAAGATCCTCGGCGACTGGATCCACCCCATCCTCACCGTCGGCGGCGCCGTCGCGGGCGACGCGATGACCGTCGACGTCTACGCCGTGCTGAAGCCCTTCTAGCCCGTGGCCTGGACACGGGTCGGCGAGAGCCCACTGCTGTACACGGCCACAGGCGTGTGGACCCGCGACGGCGACTGGTCGGCGATGGCCCTGCCCGTCACCTCCACCAGCACCGTCGTGATCCGCGAGGACCGGTGGCCCGTGGACGTGCCCCGGCTGCGGATGTTCTTCACCGGGGCGGGGGAGCCGACGCAGGCGGCTCGAAACCGACAGGCCGGGCTCGGGCTGCCCGACGACGACCCCGCCGTTTCCCCAGCCCTCGCCTCCTGGTCCTGCGCCTTCGACCCGGCGCTCGAACCGAGTTGCGCCGCCGCCCGCGCCGCCGACGGCTACACCTGCCCGGACGGCTACTTCGCCTACCTGGACTCCGGCGCCCGCGCGCAGGAGGGGAAGGACTGCCGCGCCGGCTACACCAGCTACGACCCGACCTTCGCGATGGTGGTGGACCAGCTCCCCGGCGCCGCCGCCGAGCCCAGCCCCTCGCCCGACTGCGGGTCGGTGGACACCTGTGGCAGTTACCCGCTCAAGCGCACCTGCATCCCGACGATGTTCCGCAATGACCTCGAGTCCGACGCCCCGTGGAACCTGGAGGAGTACGACTACGGCGCGACACTCGCCTGGTTGGAGTTCGGCCTGCCCAACGTACGCGGGTTCACGACGGCCAGTCCCACCCACCAGAACGCCAACTACAAGGATCCCCACGTGCTGCCGCTGCCGGGGGGTGGCTGGCTGATGGTGGTGGTCCGGCAGTGCTGGGTGGCCACGCTGGCGCCCCCGGGGGCCACCGAGCACAACTGCACGCCCGCGCCCCAGCCACCCCCGGCCATCCGCGACCAGTTCTGCGACATCGTGGGCTGGTGGTCCCCCGTCGCCTCCTTCGACAGCGGCCGGGAGCGGGGACCGTTCCTGCTGGTGTCGGCGCTCAACGCCCTCCCCGACTGCCCGGCGCGCTTCTGGCTCGGCGTGCCCGCGGCCACCGTCGCCACCGGCGACGCGGACCCGGCGCTCCACGTGTACTACATGGTGGAACCACAGTACGAGGGCGACGCCGACTACGACGCCGTCGTGGAGTGGTGGGGCAACAACGTGGGCCGCGAGCCCTTCGTGGCCGGGCCCGCCGTGAAACGGATCGCCCTCGACACGCTCTACGCCGCCATCGGCATCGGCGAGGCCGCCCCGGGTGCCTCCGTGGACCAGTCCTCGTGGACCCGGGACGACGCCGTCGATGGCGAGTTGCTCGGCCAGGTGCGCCTGTGGATCACCCATCCCCGCATCGGCCCCGAGCCCTACGTCTGGCCCTGGCGGGCGGGGTTCCCCGCGTGGCCCGCGCTGGACTTCTTCGAGGACGCGCTCCTGCCCTGGGCGCCACCCGGGATCCTCGCCTCCACACCACCGAAGATCGCCGACCCCGTGCCAGTGTCGGTGACCATCGGCGGCGCCGAGCACCTCCCCTGGCACGCGCTGGCACCCCGGCCGCTGAAGCTTTACTTCGCGGCGATCCGGTCGGCGGCGCTCGGGGCGGAGACGGCCGCCCTGGCCAGCAACGGCTACGGCGCCTGGTGCGCGGCCGGCCTGCCGCACGACGCCCCGCCGCTGTACTGGTGGGACGCCGAGGGCACGCAGTTGACGCAGGTGAACCCCGTGTTCGGCGTCGACTTCCTCGTGTGTACCACCCCCGTCGCCTCGACCGGCCTGCCACGCGACATGGTCGCGGGCAACGAGCTCGCCGCCGGCGGGCGGCAGGAGGCGGCGTGGCTGGACCCGGACCCGGTGCGGGACCCGGTCGACGGCACCTGGCGCGTCCACGTCGGCAACACCGCGTCCGGGCTCACCCTCTTCGTGGGGCTCGCCCACGACGGCGACCGCGCCTGGAACGAGGCCTGGTGCCGCGACGACGACGTCGCGAACGCCGCCCCGCCCGCCGGGCCGCCCGACGACGACCGTGCGGCGGCACGACACCAGGGCGAGCGCGCGGCGGTGGTAGATCGACCCGCGCCGGGACCGGACAACGCGGCCCCGGGGCCAGGGCCAGGGGGCTGTGGCTGCGGCCCGACCGCGTTGTAGCGGCGTCCGCGCGCCCCGCCCCGGATACGCTCCGGAAGGATGCCCCGCTTCTTCAATACCACCGGCCCCTGCGACC
>CAYHRZ010000428.1:0-5073 GCA_964359125.1 uncultured Klebsiella sp.
CATGTGATCGGCGTGTGCGTGGTGATGCTGGTGATCAAGCTGCTGCCCGGTCTGGGATGGCTCTTCGCGGGGCGCACGGTGAGGCAGGTCCTGGCCACCTCCCTGCTGCTCGCGGCGCCGCTCACCCTGGTGATCGCGGTGGCCGACCTGGCCGCCCGCCTGGGCGCCATCGACGCGCGCACCGAGGGGATCCTGGTGCTCGCGGGCATGGTCTCGAGCCTGGCCTACCCGTCGGTGGCCCGGCGCCTGTTGCTTTCGCGTCCGTAGGGCCCGCCGTCGGCTAGGATGCGGGTGTGCGCCTGCTCGCCCTTGCCCTCGCGTGTACGGCCGCCGACCCGTCGGGAGAGGACTCGGCCCCCGTGGATTCGGCCCCCGACGACGCGGGCGGCCCCGCGGGCACGACGCTGTTCCTGTTGACGCTCGACACGATCCGGGGAGACCACGTCACCACCACGTCGATGCCCTTCCTCCGGGAGCTCGCGACGGAGGGACTGGAACTCCCGGACGTCGCCACGCACACCTGGACCTACCCGGGTATCGGGGCCGTGCTCAGCGGCCGGCACCCGTCGACCTGGAACGCCTCCGCCTTCGACGACAACCAGGACGAGGACTTCCCCTTCACCCTCGGCACCGAGCTTCCGCTGGTGGCCGAGGCGCTGGAGGCCCAGGGCTGGGCCACGGCCTACTGGAGCAGCAACGACATCGCCGCCACCTCGGTGGGACTGGAGCGGGGGTACGGGCAGTACACGGCCTTCGACGAGGGACAAACGGTCGAGCAGGCGGAGGGCATCGTGGAGTGGGCCGAGGCGCACGCCGAGCAGTCGCGACTGGTACACCTCCACGTCAACGACGCCCACAGCCCCTACGACCTGCTGTCGAGCAGTTGTGAGGCGGAAGTATTGGCCATGAACGATGGCGGTTGCCGGTGGGACTTCGTCAACAGCAACGACGACTCGCTCTTTGCCAACCTGGCCGTGCGCTCGGGCGAGTTCAGCGAGGCCAGCACCGACTACGAGGCCTGCCGCGCCGTGCTCGCGGCGGCCTACGCCTGCGAGGTCCGTGCCCAGGACGAGGCCCTGGCCGACACCTGGGCGGCCTTGAAGGCCTCCGGGGCCCTCGGCGACACGTTCACGGCGGTGGTGGTCGACCACGGCGAGGCGCTGCTGGATCCCTTCACCAACCACGGTTTCGACCCGCGCCTGCCGGTGACGGCGGGCTGGGGGCTGCTCCACTGGCCCGGTCACCTCGACGCGGGCGTGCTGGACACTCCCGCCACGCAGGAGGACATCCTCCCCACCGTGGAGCAACTGCTGGCGATCGACTTCGGCATGACGTTCACTGGGGTGCCGGTGTTCGAGATCCCCGCCTCCCGCGTCCGGACCACGTTCTACATCGGCGCGCCCCCGGGCGAGCCGAAGGGACAGGTTCACTCGGCCACCGACGCGCAGTACCAGTTCATCCTGGGGGTAAGCGGGCAGTGCGACCTCTTCGACCACCAGGCCGACCCGGGGGAGACGCGGAACCTCTGCCTGGAGGGCCAGGTGCCACCCGACAACCTCGCGACGGCGGTGGCGGAGCAGCAGTCGGCCACGGCGGGCTGGGGGGAGTGAGGGAGGAGGCGGCGCGCGCCGGGACCGTCCGCCCGTTGCGAGCGTGCCGCGGCAAGGCGTCGCGGGCGCGGGGGCGCGCTCCCGTTGCGACGGGACGAGATCCGGGTGAGGTTCCCGACATGTTCTTGGCGACGATCGGCTGCGCGTGGATTGGTGCCGACGAGCACTGCGAGCGCACCGGTGCCTGCGATCCGGTCGGCGAGTCGTCGGCCGACACGCCCGGCGACAGCGACCCGGGCGGCGTCGTGGACACGGCGGGCGACAGCGGTGAGGACCCGGTCGACACGGCCGTCGCGGGCGACAGCGGCGACAGCGCTGCCACCGACACCGGACCGCCCGCGGGAGAGCGCCGCTTGTCGGGGGAGATCACGGCGTTCGACGTCGAGTTCGGGGAGTCGTGGGACATGTTCACCGGCCAACTTGCCGGCGTCGATGCCCTCCACGCCAACGAGACCAACACGCCGGGGCTCGCGGTGGGGTCGCCCAGCATCAACGGCACGGTCTTGCTCTACGCCGGCCCGATCGACGCCTTCGACAGCTACGCCAGCCCGAGCCGGTCGTGGGTGGGGATCTCGGGAACGCAGCAGGTCATAGGGACAACCCTGGCCCGGGCGGGCGACGTCGACGGCGACGGCCTCGACGAAATCGTGGTGGGGCAGGGGGGCACCGGGTACGTCGCCGGGCCGTGGCTGGTCTTCGAGCCGGGCGCCGACCTGGCCGCCATCGACACCTTCGCCTACGACATCCACAGTTGTTGCTTCAGCCACTGGGCGGACCCCGGCGGCGACCTCGACGGCGACGGCTACGCCGAGGTGGTGCTCAACGGCAACGGCGCGGTGGTGGCGCTCTCGGGTGGCGCCACGGCGTCCACCGCGGGTCCGGCCTACCTCGTGGGCTTCTGGGGTGCCGACGGCGGCGACGCCTTCGGCACCAGCGCCTCGGTGGCCGACCTCGAGGGCGACGACCGACCCGAAGTGGTGATCGGCGCGCCCTTCCGCGACTCCGGAGCCACCGAGGCCGGGAGCGTGTACGTGGTCGATCCGCTGGGTGGCGGCGGCACCCTGGGCACCGACGTGCGCGAGCGCGCGAGGATCGATGGGAGCGAGGCGAACCTCAACATCGGCAGCGCGCTGTCGGCAGGCGACGTGGATGGCAACGGCACCGACGACGTGTTGTTCCAGGGGTGGGCTGCATCGTGGCTCGTCACCGACCTCACCCTCGACGCCGCCGCGCCCGCGGCCAGCGGCGACTTCGGCAACCACCGCGACGCGGGCAACACCATGCGGATCGGCGGCGACGCGGACCTCGACGGGCGCGCCGATATCGCGGCCTGGGTGGGGTGCGCGGCCGACGCCGGTGTGCTGTGCGCGGGCATCTTCTACGGCCCTGCGGCCGATATCTCGACGGATCCCGACGCAGCCATGTACGGGGGTGCCGGCCATGCCGGGCTCACCTTCCGCACCACCCTGCGGCTGGACGACGTCAGCGGCGACGGGGCGGCGGACCTGGTGGTCGCTCTGGACAACGCTGCGGGCGACGACCGGTTCCAGCAAGTCTACGGGGTCGGCATCGCTCTGGGTGGCCGCGTCGAGTGAGCGTCAGTCGGCGGCGGTGGCGTTCACCAGGGCGTCGTCGGGGAGCAGGTGGAGGAAGTACTCGCCACCGCGGTGTCCCACCAGGTCGGGGCGCAGGCCCGCCGCCGCGAGGTCGGTCCGCAGTTGTTTGAGCACCTTGTCGAAGCGCCATCGGAGCTTCTGCTCGTCGGCCTCGCGTCGCCAGGTCGCGTGGGCCAGGGCGGCCCAGGGCGTGGGCACGCCGAAGTCGACGAGGTGGAACAGCAGGGTGGCCGGCACGCCCAGCACGCGGAGTTCCGCGCCGCCCTCGGCCGTCACCACCGTGCTCTCGAAGTCGACCACCACCCGCAGCGGCGGCCACACCCGTCCCCGGTGCTCCGTGGGTGGGGTTTGCAGGGGCGACGCCGCCCCCGGTGCGCTCACCTCCACGACCTCGAGCTGCGCACGGTCCGTGAGCCTCGCCACCACCCCCGGGCGGAGCACCACCTCGCTCACGCGCTGCCCCTCGACCAGGAGCGCCCCGCGCAGGGCGATGAGCCGTAGCTCGCCGTCCCTGAGGCTCACCAGGGCGTGCGCCTCCGACACACCCGGGTCGGGCAACACCAGCGTCGAGCCCGGTCCCCGACCGACGATGTTGCCCGGCACCAGGTCCACGGCGCTGCCGTCGGGCAGGCGAACGCGGACCCGGGGCGCGGGCTCAGTCGTCAAGGCGAGCCTCGTCGTTGAAGGTCGCGTCGACGGGGGAGCCGGCCGCGGGTGGCACCGGTGGCGTGCCGTCGATCCCGGCGGCGTCGGCGCCCAGCACCAGCGCCGCCAGCGCGCCGACCGTGGCCGGCCGCGCCCCCGGGTCCGGTTGCAGGGCCGCGCGGATGCCCTCCACCCAGGCCGGGTCGAGCGCCGGCACGTGATCCCGCGGGTCGCGGTACTCGCCGCGCCACGTCCGCCGGGCGACATCCACGACGTCCTTGCCGGGAAAGGCTGGTTGTCCCGTGCTCATGGCGTAGAGCAGCGCGCCGAGGGCGAAGATGTCGGCGCGGTGATCCACGTGGTGCGCGTCGGTGGTCTGCTCCGGGGCCATGTAGCCGAGGGTGCCCATCGCGGCGCCGGAGCGGGTGCGGTAGGCCGCGAAGCGGTCCAGGCCGAGCACCCGCACCAGGCCGAAGTCGCACACCAGCGGGCGGTCGTCGACCTCGCGCACGAGCACGTTCTCCGGCTTGAGGTCCCGGTGGACCAGGCCCATCGTGTGCGCGTGGGCCACGCCGCCGAGCAGGCCGCGGGACAGGCGACGGAGCGCGGTGGCGTCCAGGCCGCCGGCCGGCACGCGCGTGGCGAGCGAGCCGCCCTCGACGAGGTCCACCAGCATCGCCGGACGCCCGCCCACGTCGAGCATGCCGTGGGTGCGCACGATGTTGGGGTGCCGCAGCCGGCTGAGGGCCGCGGCCTCGCGGACGATGCGCCGTTCCATCGCCACCTCGTCCGAGGTGAGCACCTTCAGGGCCATGCGGTGGCCGGTGCCGAGGTGGCGGACGGCGTAGACCGTGCTCTGGGCCCCGGTCCCGAGCACCCGGAAGATCTCGTGGGGGCCCACGCGGTCGCCGGGTTGGAGCGGCGTCAGGGCAGCACCCGGCAGGTGGTGAAACTCGCCGAACACGACAGCGTCACGGTTCCCCCGGCGACGATGGTCACCGTCGCGGCGGGGACGTGGAGGGCGTCGTCGAACTGGGCCATCACCGTGTAGGTGCCAGGTGGGATCGCGTCGCCCGGGGCGTAGTTGCGGCCGCCCCCGTCGAGGAAGGCGGAACGCGCGCCGGTCACCACGAAGGTGCCGGTGGTGGGCGCGGCCGCCGCGACGACGGCGCTGGCCGCCGGCGCGCTCGGCGGCGGGGTCG